>NZ_CP032683.1:3000000-3283688 GCF_001304615.2 Methanosarcina flavescens
GAAAAAGTAATTACCTTCTCTTTGCTTTTTAAAGAGATAGGAGCCTCTGCTGCCAGAAGTGGTGTGGAGGAAGTCGTGCTCAGTGCAGTTACAGGTCTAGGTGAACTCGGAAAAAAGACTGCAGCAGATAGCCTTGAACTTGAGACTGTCAGTACTCTGCTTTTGCTTGAGGAAATAGGCAAGCTTGCCGCAGAGAGTTACTTTGACGAAGCCCTTAGTTCAACAGCGCTTTCCATAGAAGAAATTGGAAAAATATGTAAAAAGAAGGGGCTCAGTGACGCGGTCTTGCAGTGCCAGTGGGCACTTGAGACATTGCGCATTCAGGCTGAGGAAAAACTGCTAAATAACTCTTCAGTAGTGGCGGAAATGGCTCTGGATAATTTCACAGACATAGGCTATAATGAATCTGAGGAAAAGTTGGAGAAGTTTCAGGAAATAAAAGCCCTTCAGAAAAAAATTCAATCTAACCTGTAAATACAGGGCAGAATGGCTATGTGATCAGGTTATTACAGTAACTTTTTACATAGCCAAATCTCTACATAACCAAAATCTTAATATAACAGAGTTTTGGTTCTAATTAACAGTCTGATTTACCCCAGCTTTACACTTTCTTATAACTTTCTATTTTAGATATAACTGCCTTGTTCTCGATTTTTCTTTCAGTTTTCGAATCATATCCGGGAACTTGAAAGATGCTCTAAAGAAGCACGGCTTGTCAAAGCTGAGAGAAGTGCCCGACAACTATTTGAAGATTTCTTACTTACTTGAAACCATAAGATTTAAATAAATTATTGAAGTATTTCTCTAAAACAAAATATCGCTTTGTTGATAAATGTTTGAGATTTCGAAGTGTAGTAACCGTATTCATCTTCCATATCTTGCTGTGCACTCAGTACTCAACACAGTTGGTCAGGTAGGAGGAAGGTAAGGAGTTGAACCCTTCCTCCTACCATGGAGGTTGGTCTTACTCATGCAGGAGAATATGCCAGAAAACCTGCATGAGTTTTCTGTTCATATGATATATATTATGTATGAAATGCATATAACTTTTTCTATTTTATCAATATGTAAATTACACGGATAGTTCATCCATACCATTTTTGAAAAGAATATAAGATAATCTTAAAGAGATAATATATAGTAACTATTTACTATTGATAAGCGATTTATCTAACCGGCTTATCTGTTTCATCAACTTTTAAAATCTCTATTTTTCAAACTTTTACATGTTCTAATCAGTTTTTACAGGTAATTTGCTAATTAAGCAGAACCCTAAAAGTTTTCTATTCATTTTCCGGCTTTTTAAAAGACTTTTTTAAAATAATTCCTCTGAAATTTCCAATATACTTTTAAAATTATAGGAAGCCTAATATCCAAGTAAACCTATATAAATAATTAAACTCTTAAAATGCGAAAACTTTTTAAAGGATTTTACTGGAAAGGGGTTTTAATATGTTCTCAATGAACGAACAAAAGGCTATTGAACTTGGAGAATCTGGAGAGCGAGCGATAAGAGAACAGAATGAATATGATGCGCTCCAATTTGTTGACTATCTCCGGGAATTCGGGGAAGAGCTACTTGAGGCAGATCTAGAGAAGGATTTAAAAAGAGTCATTATCTCAATCCGGAACATTGGCAATAAAGCTATCCAGAAAAAGATCGATAACGTTGCGTCCACCGCTCTTAGTGACCTTAAATCTCTTTCTGAAACTGCACTTGACAAGAACTTCTCAAACGCAATGTGGTCTTTTTCAAAAGCTATACAGGAGATTGGAAAAGGAGCAGTACAGTTTCAGATGCTTGAACCTGCCCAAATTGCTCTCGATGCGCTTAAGATGATAGGTCTGGGCGCAGTTGAAAAGAAAATGGAGGTCGTAACCTTGTGGACGACCCTGGCTCTTGAGGAAATGGCTTACCTTGCAAACCGGCAACAGCTTGAAGATTTCAACAAGGCAGCAATAGACGCCAGAGAAGAGATTATAGAAGCCTCAGAATTATCTAATTTCAAGACAAGAGAGGAAATAGAAAAATATCCCCAGCTCATTGCCCAGACTGTAAGTCAATATTCAGAACTCCAGAACCTCCAGCCTGCAGGCTATGCAGCCAGGCCCAATGAAGAGTTCACAGAAGAGGAGTTCTTTGAGGACGAAGGAGATACTGGGGAGTAGGAACCCGAAACGGAGGCTGCCAAAAAGGAAAAGTGAGCCCCTGATAATCAGGGAAATGAACCTGAGCTCATAAAAAATTTCTGACTGTTTAGACAGCCATCTGTCTTTTTTTATAATTTCTGGAAATTTCCAGAAAACTCTCGATTATTTTCAGCCCATTGGGAGTAAGTACGGATTCGGGATGGAACTGCAGGCCATAGATCGGATACTGTACATGCTCCACCGCCATTATGCTCCCATCCTCTGCCCTGGCAGTTATTTTTATCCCCGGCGCAGGCTTGCCAATCTCAAGGGAATGATAGCGGCCTGCCTCGAACGGACCTTCAAAGGCTGAGAAAAGTGCAGATTCCTCATGCATGATGATCCTTGAACTTTTTCCATGCACTGGCCCGGCTTTGCTTCTTCTAACCAATCCACCGAAAGCCACATTGATCGCCTGGTGCCCAAGACAGACTCCAAGAAGAGGGATTTCCCTGCCCAGCTCTCTGATTATTTCCAGGCAGTTTCCTATATCCCTGGGATCCAAAGGGCTCCCCGGGCCCGGTGAAATAACAAGGGCATCAGGCTTTATTCTCCTTAGTTCTTCCAGAGAAATAGTATTAGGAAGTACGAGAGTATCTTTTTCGAAATAAGAAATGTAGTCTACAAGATTCCACACAAAGGAATCTTTATTGTTTATAAAAACAACCTTCACCTTAAAATTCCCCCGAGTTTACAGCTTCTGATATCTTTTCTCTTCGCTTTTCCTTTCAGGATCTTTTGTACTGAAAAGCCTGTAATCTGGCTTTTTTTGTTGTAATAAGCCCTTTAATAAGCTTTTTCTCATGTGTTTCGTCACGGAATTGCTATATAAAGTTCTCTCCACCTATCGCTGCAAGCATTGCTGCCATTTTACGCTCGGTCTCCCGAAATTCATATCCCGGATCGGAGTCCGCCACAATTCCTGCCCCAGCCTGCACTGAGGCTCTTTTACCTTGCACAAGCACGGTACGGATCACGATTGCAAAATCGGCATCCCCGTTCCAGCTGTAATAGCCTACTCCGCCGCCGTAAATTCCTCTGGGGGAAGCTTCAAGCTCGGAGATAATTTCCATTGCCCGGATTTTTGGGGCTCCTGAGAGCGTCCCTGCCGGGAATATAGCCCTAAAAGCATCGAATTGATCGCATTCCGGCCTCAGTTTTCCTGAAACCGTACTTTCTATGTGCTGGACATGGGAATATTTCAGAACCTTCATAAATTCGGAAACCTTTACTGAACCGCTTTCCGCAACCATCCGAACATCGTTTCTCCCAAGGTCGACAAGCATTACATGTTCAGCCCTTTCTTTCTCATCATTCAACATGCGTAAAGCAAAAGCTTCATCCTCGGCTTCGGTTTTTCCACTTGGGCAGGTACCTGCAATCGGGTTTATAATCACGGTCCTTTTATGGACAGTTAACAGAGTCTCTGGGCTTGCCCCCACAATTGCCAGATCCCTAAACTCAAAAATATACATGTAAGGGCTCGGATTGATTGATCGAAGTTGCATATAAATTTCGAAAGGAGTCTGTTCAAGCCTGAACTCAAGTTTTCTGGAAAGGACTGCCTGAAAGATGTCTCCTGCAAAAATATGCTCTTTTACCTGGAGTACGGATTTCTTAAACTCCTGTTTCCCTGTATTGCACTCAAAAGCAGATAAACCTGAAGATTTTGGTGCATCCAATACTGTAGATTTGCCTGACATTTCTGTTTTTATCGAATCTCGATAAAGGCTAGTTTCCTTGAGTATAGAATAGAGCTTCTCGGCATCCTGCAGGGCTTTTTCATAGACTTCTCCAGCATCAGAATCCGGGTTTACAAAGGGAGTAAGCACAATAAATGCCTCTTCAGCTACATGGTCAAATATAAAAGTTTTTGAAACGAGCAGGTATTGAAGTTCGGGAATCTCGGATTCGAAGCCTTTTTCAACTCCAAGCCAGCTGTCATAGATAGCGTCATAAGCCGTATAGCCTATGGCGCCGCCCAGAAACGTCTGCCTGTCAAAACGCTGTGCATTCAGGATCTCCAACCCGTTTGCAGGAGGAAAACCCAGGCGTAGGGCATCGAAAGCATCCTTTCCATGAGGTATTGGAGCTGTTAATTTTATATTTTTCAGTCCGGAGTTATCTTTCTCCTGTTTCTCCTCCTTCATGGCTTCAGGTCCGCAGGCTTCCTTGATTTTTGACCTGACTTCTTCAAAAAAAGGCAAAGCATCCGAGTTCAGAAGCTCAAGGGAAATTCTCCTATCACTTATTTCAATTACAGCATCAGGGTCACTTCCAACAAAGGAGTACCTTGCCCGGCTTGCCTGTTTTTCCACGGATTCCAGCAAGTAGGAATAGTCAGATGTTCCTGAGGCCCGCAGGGTGTGGTAAAGTTCAAGGGGAGAACAGGTGATTGTATCTATTCTTGCAAGAAGCTGGATAAAGACTGGCTGGCTTATGCCTGAAGCAAGCGCTTTGAATTCTTCTTCTCCAAGGTCAAAGGAAAGCATCGGCGCACCTCACTTTTTCAATAAAGCTTTTGATTTTAATAGCATCTTTTTTTCCTCTGGTCTCAACCCCGGATGCTGTATCAACTGCATAAGGGGAAACAGCCCTGATCGCTTCCTGCACATTTTCGGGCTTGAGCCCGCCTGCAAGGATAAGAGGAAGCCTTGTTTGCTCTGAGATTCGCCTGCTCAGAGCCCAATCGTGCACACAGCCTGTGCCTCCGGGCTTTCCGGATTTCGCCGTATCGAGCAGAATGGAGTCTACAACTTCGGTTTCCTCCAGAAGGTTGACCTTCTCAAGCAAGCTTGAAACCGAATTCATGTTAAGGGCTTTTCC
This sequence comes from Methanosarcina flavescens, assembly GCF_001304615.2. Classification (NCBI taxonomy): domain Archaea; kingdom Methanobacteriati; phylum Methanobacteriota; class Methanomicrobia; order Methanosarcinales; family Methanosarcinaceae; genus Methanosarcina; species Methanosarcina flavescens. The sequence goes on from NZ_CP032683.1 coordinate 3,005,017, forward strand.
ACCTGAATCTTCCCCATGTAAGGGTATGAATAGAGTTTTTATAATAGGGATGTTCGTTTTTTCTTTTATTATCTCAAGTTCTGAAAGGGGCAACCTGGAATGGATCTGTACGATATCGGGATTTACTTTTTCAATCAGCTTTACAGCTGTATCCGAATTCTCAGGCATAATAACCAGTACAGTACTCAGTGTTTGAGGAACACTGGAAACCAGGTAAGCAGCAGTATCGGAATCAAGCTTCCTTGGGCTCTCGACAGGGACCTCTGTGATAAATCCCACTGCATCGGCTCCATATAGAGCTGCGAGTTCTATTTCTTCAGGGGTGCGGATTCCGCAGATTTTCGTTCTTGTTTTTAATTTCAAGCCCTCTCCCCCGAAGCCGGGCTTAATATGGAAGTTCTGGAACAAACTTTGATGTCTCTTCCCGAAAGACTTACCTTACTGCTCTGCCTGTAAAACCCTGAGGTAAAAGTCCTGAACTGGTTGAATTTAACCATAACTTTTCCACTATCAATAGCATCCTCAGCGATAGGAATAGCCTGCCGTATAGAGCTCACAATCCCGCTAACGTAGAGGGCTGCGGCAGCATTTATAATTACCAGGTCCCTTTTCGGGCCTTTCTGGCCCTTGAAAATCTGCAGCAAATCCCTGGCATTTTCCTTCGGAGAGCCGCCTACAACATCATCCAGGCTTGCCCTCAGCATACCCAGGGATTCAGGGGTCAGGGTATAGGTCGAAACCTTTCCCTGTTTTAGCTCTGCAACATAGGTCTCACCTGTATTTGAAATTTCATCCATCCCATCTCCATGCACTACAAGGGCATGTTCGGTTCCAAGTTCAGCAAGGGCAAAAGCTATTGGCTCGCAGAGTTTCTTATCAAAAACCCCTATAACCTGTCCTTTCGCGCCTGCCGGATTTGTCAGAGGTCCTAAAATATTGAAAATCGTGCGGACTCCGAGCTTCTTCCTGACCCCCGCAACCCTCTTCATAGCAGGGTGGAAAACCGGAGCAAACATGAACCCTATTCCTATTTCTTCAATTGTCTGCCTGACGGGTTCAGGTGCCAGGTCAATTTTAATTCCCAGGGCTTCGAGCACATCCGAACTTCCTGACATTGAAGTAGCAGCCCGGTTTCCGTGCTTGGCTACAGGTACGCCTGCAGCTGCTGTTACTATTGCTGCTGCTGTCGAGACATTAATTGTATTAAGCCCATCCCCTCCTGTTCCGCAGGTATCTACAAGCCTGAAAGGCGTCCTGGGTTTGATCGTGTTTGCGGCTTTCTTCATTCCTCTTACAAAACCTGCAATTTCACCGGGTTTCTCCCCTTTTGCCCTTAGGGCAAGCAGAAACATCTCGATCTCCTTATCATGTGCAGTGCTGAGGATTTTGTCTATTGCTGCTTCGGCTTCGTCTGGGCTCAGATCACAGCCTTCTTCCAGCTTTTTAATATACCTCTGCATATCTCCTGCCTCCTTTTAATTCCTGATTTTTCCCTTTCCAATCTGTTCTAGAATCTTCTCAACTTTTCACGCCGTTGATTTTCCTGGTTTTTTCCGGAATCTCTTTTAACTGGCTCTCCTCATTCCGGATTTGAGTTCTTTTGCAAGAGCTTCCAGCCTTTCATTTACGTCTTTTCCTTCTTCTATAATCCTGACAAAAGCCGAGCCGACTATGACCGCATCCGCTCCTGCTGCTCTAACTTCCTCTGCCTGTTTTCCCGTAGAGATCCCGAATCCTACAGCCTTCGGGAGCGTTGTTTCTATTCTGGAAAGCAACTCTCTTGTTGAGGACGAGACATCTTTCCTGGCACCGGTGACCCCTAGCCTTGAGACAAGGTAAAGGAAACCTGAACCCCTTTCCAGGATCTTTCTAACTCTTGCTTCGGTTGTTGTGGGAGCAACCAGAAAGATAAGATCAAGCCCATGCTTCTCACAGCTATATTTCAGGTCAGCCACCTCCTCAACAGGAATATCGGGCACTATCAATCCGCCTATTCCGGCGTCGGCAGCCTGCTCTACAAATTTTTCCACTCCGTACCTGAACACAGGATTGTAGTAGGTCATGCAAACAAGCGGAATCCGGACCTCTAGAGCTTTAACAAGCTCAAAATAACGCCCTGTATCCATGCCGGCTGCAAGTGCCCGCTGGCCTGCTACCTGGATGGTTGGGCCGTCCGCTACAGGATCTGAAAAGGGGAAACCCAGTTCTATAATGTCCGCTCCTCCGTTTACAAGAGCCTTAACGATCTCCCCAGTTTGCTCTGCGGTTGGATCTCCTGCCATTATGTAGCATATAAGGGCTCCTTCACCCTTCTTTCTGAGTTCGGAGAATTTATCGGAGATTTTTTGCCTTCTCATCTCAGACTCCCCCCCTCAGGCTCAGGACAGTTTCCAGATCCTTATCTCCTCTTCCGGAAAGGTTTACGACCACTACCTCTCCCAGTTCCCCGGCTTCTGACGCTTTTTTCAGGTAAGCAAGGGCGTGAGAGGATTCAAGGGCAGGAATTATTCCTTCAAGCCTGCTCAGTTCATGAAAAGCTTCAAGGGCTTCACTGTCGGTTGCATACCGGGCTGTAACCCTGCCGTTTTCGGACAAGTAAGCCAGCTCAGGCCCGACTCCTGAGTAATCAAGACCTGCTGAAACGGATTCGGATTCAAGGATCTGCCCGTTTTTATCCTGCAGCACCTTCGTTCTTGCTCCGTGCAGGATCCCTTCTTCACCTGCACAAAGGGAGGCTGAGTGGAAGGCTGCTTTTTCCGTGCACTTCAGGGCTTTTCCACCGGCTTCGGCAGCAATCAGCTTGACTTCAGTATTCTCTACAAAGGGATGGAAAATCCCCATTGCATTGCTTCCACCGCCTGCACACGCAATTATAGAATCGGGCATGCGCCCCTCTTTTTGCAAAATCTGTACTTTTACCTCGCGTCCTATAACGCTCTGGAAATCCCTTACAATTAAAGGATAAGGATGGGGCCCTACAACCGAGCCTATGAGATAGTGCGTGTTTTCTATGTTCGTGACCCAGTCCCTGAAAGCCTCGTTAATGGCATCCTTAAGGGTTTTTGAGCCAGTTTCCACTGGCTTTACTTCCGTACCCATGAGTTCCATGCGATAGACATTCATCTGCTGGCGTTTGACATCCTTGGCACCCATGTACACAACGGTTTCAAATCCGAGATTCGCCCCTGCCATAGTTGTTGCAGTTCCGTGCTGTCCTGCCCCGGTTTCGGCAATTAGCCTAGTTTTTCCCATATATTTTGCAAGCAGTGCCTGTCCAATGGCATTATTTAACTTGTGGGCTCCTCCGTGCACAAGGTCTTCCCTTTTGAGATAGATTTTTGATCCGTATTTTTTGCTCAGATTCCGGGCAAAATAAAGCGGGGTCTTCCTGCCTGCAAATTCCCGCAGGTAATAGTCAAGCTCGGCAAGGAATTTAAGGTCGTTTTTATACCGCTCGTAACCTTCTTCCAGCTCTTCTAAGGCTGGCATGAGGATTTCAGGTACATACTGTCCCCCATACTTCCCGTATTTTCCTTTTACCTGGGCGGTCTCACCAGTTCTGGAATATTCCTTCGAACCTGCAAGCTCATTTAAACATGAATCTTCTGTCGGAAATTTTGAAATTTTAACTCCTGTCAACTCAATTACTCCCTTATTTATTTGTGTAATTCTGTAACATGGCTTTTGATATCGCATCTGGCAGCATGGTTTTTGGTATAATGATTAAAGCAAAACCCAAGCAAAGTTCAGTTTGAATCTATCCTGAAAGAGTCCTGAACAAATCTCAATGAACCTTGAGCGGGTTTTGAGCGGATTTTTCAGCCCTGTCCAGCAGGCTGAAAGCTCCGAAAAGCCTGAAAAACAGTTATTAACGCCAGCAAATGCCCTGGACAAATTCTTTCGTTTTATCAAAAACAGAATCACTTTCCATAAGTGCAGATCCTATGAGCACGGCATCCGTGCCTGCCTGGACTGCCCTCCTAACATCCTCTACACTGTTCATCCCGCTTTCGCTTATTATAAGATGCCTGGTTCCATGGTCAAGGTCGTATTCCCGGATAAGAGGAGCCAGTTCTTCCGTGGTAGCGATGTTAGTTTTAAGTGTCTCAAAGTCCCGGTTGTTTATTCCTATAATTCTTGTATCAGTTTTCAGGGCGGATTCAAGTTCTTTTCTGTTATGGACCTCAACCAACGGGTCAAATCCATTTTCGAGGGCAAGCTCAACAAAAAACTCAAGTTCTTCCCCAACAATGCCTGCGATAAGAAGTACAAGATCACTTTCGGCTTCTTCAAGCTGTACTCTGTCAATAATAAAGTCTTTTCTCAGAACAGGCAAGCATACGGCTTTTCGGACTGCATCCAGGTTTTCAAGCGAACCCCGGAATACTCCGGGTTCGGTCAGGACAGATACTGCAACAGCACCTGCTTCTTCCATCTCCCAGGCAAGCTTTGCCGCCATTGCAGGCGAGATATCCCTGAAAGTTCTCCCTGGCGATGCGGGCTTGATCTCTGCAATTACAGGCACCCGCCCGTCATTCTTTGCATCTGCCACAGCAGAGAAAAAATCCCTTTTCTCAAAGCCCGTACTCAGGTCTTCACGGCAGGCTTGTGACCCGAAAGCCTGTACGCGGGTCTTTGTTGTGTTGAGGATATGGAGAATTGAAGCGTGCATTATTTATCACCAATGTACATTTATGATCTTCAATGTCTAATGATGGGCTTAGTATAAATAGATTTTGGGTAAGGTTGTGTAGTTTATGGAGTTAAAATATGTCTACTCTCATTACGAAAAATCAGGAGCTAAAATTGATGCATATCAATAAATAGGTCCCATTATTGCTTTGAATTGCAGCAATCTGATAATACTATATTTCCACATTGCTTTCCACAGAAACAGATACCTCTCCGTGTACTCGTGATAAGAAGAGGTTGTAAGCTGGCTGCTTGTTAGAAAGAGAAGCCCAAGAATATAGTTTCTAATTATACCTTCTCAGGTAATTTTATACTATTATTCCAATTAAAGTAAGTATCTTATATTATGCCAATTGACAAAACGCAATTATTAGAAATCATTGAAAATCAGGTGATAGATATGGCAGTTTCTGGGCAGTGGAATCTTCATTATAGTTGGGGTTGCAGTGGAAGCTACGTTCAGGTTGGGATAACTTTCAACAGTAATGGAACTTTCAGTATTCCGTCACAAAACCTTTCTGGAAGATGGATTCAAAGCGATGGAATGATACTCTGGCAGTTTAATACCAGCAAGACAAGTTACGGAGGAAATCTTGCTGGAAACGCAATGGTTGGTATAATGTCTACCTTTACCGGATCAAATGGTTGCTGGTATGCAATAAGGGCAGGAAGTACAATAATGCTGGCCGAAGAGAGAAAAGCAAAATTTGACGCAGCCGGCGAAGAGGTGAAATAATAAAAACAAGTGGAAAACCAGTAAATCAGGAATGCAAGGGGAGTCATTCCCCTTGCAAATTCCCGAGGAAATAGAAAACCGACTGGGGGAATATAATTCACCCCCGAAATAGTACACATCAGCTTCCTGCGGACAGCCAATGAAAGGAATCTTAAAAAGAATCTAAAAATCGTCTGCCGATAATAAGATCGGCTTAAAATAACTAAAGTATTATTTGAAAAATCGTCAAACTGAGTATTTACCAGACATTTGCTCACAAAGCCTGTACATCCAATAGCATCCTTCTTGATTTCAATATTAACATTAACTCTCTCGATTTACTATCAACCTCAGCCCAGCACCTCTTCTATTTTTTCCAGGCATTTGAACATATTTGCAGTTGTGGATATGCTGCTATCAGGCTCTCCGAGGATCGAACTGGCAACTTCCATCATATCTCCCATGTATTCGATGCTTGTGTTGAGCTGTACCAGATTTTCATTCAAGGAAATAAACGCAGTTTCCATCTTGCTCAGGTTTTCAAGATAGTGTTCGATCTGTTCCGTTTCATTGTATGTTGATGCAGAATTCGTTTCCCCGATTTTACCCTCCAGAATATTCTCCACTTTGTAATTTAATGCTACTGAAACTGGAAGCACCAGTAGCATAACCAGGAGAATTGCTGCTATCCGCAGGTAAAATACCCGGCGTCTATCCAATAAGAATTTCCCCCACTGTCACTTATCTAGATTTAATAAAATTTTTCTCCTTGATAAGAAATAATCTGGGTAGTCTATAAAAAATTAGGTATTCGTATAAAATTATAAAATATGACGGTGCCGTCAATAAACTGATACTTTTCCCCTAAATTAGCCCTCTTGAGCGAAGCGATAAGGGCACCGTCCTCCCGAGATGGAACTCGGGCAGTGAAAAGGGTACCGTCTTCCCGAGACGGAACTCGGGGAGCGAAGCATTTACATGTAAGGTGAACATAAAATGCACAAAAAGCCGACAGAAAGATTGCACAAATAAAGATTAAACCAAAAAACTGGCAGAGGAGAAGCAATGGCTGTTTGGAAGGGAAAGAAAGTGGTCCTGCATACCACTATGGGCGATATAACAATCGAACTGTTTGAAGACATGCCAATTACGGCAGGAAATTTCGCAAAACTTGTTGAGAAAGGTTTCTATGATGGAGTTATTTTCCATAGGGTCATTGACAAATTCATGATTCAGGGCGGAGACCCGACAGGCACAGGCATGGGTGGGCCTGGTTATGAGATTCCGGATGAGTTCACAAACCACAACCGAAACGACAGGGGTACCATAGCAATGGCAAATGCAGGCCCGAATACAGGTGGCAGCCAGTTCTTTATAAACCTCGTGAATAACAATTATCTCGATAGAATGCACCCTGTCTTTGGGAAGGTAGTTGATGGCATGGATACTGTGGATTCTATCGGTAAGGTGAAAACCGACCGCCAGGATCGCCCGAAAACCGAGGTAAAAATTATAAAGGCTGAACTGATCTAAATTTCTTTCATTCAAGGGTAATCCTTGCTCTTATTTTTTAATCTTTTTTACTCTTTTTGCCCTTTTTTAATTTTTTACCCATTTTTAATCTTTTTTGATTTTTTTTACTCTTCTTTTCTCTTTTTCTACTCTTTTTTTACTCTCTGTTTTCTTAACTTTTCCTTCTAATCAAAAGTACTGACCGCATTTTCGGATACAATGATAAAAAGCCCATCCAATATGAATACAATTTCTTTTAGCGGAGATTGAAGCCTGCTGAATATTCACAGGAGAAGAGATTTGTGTGGGAAACAGAAGAAGGATTGGATTTTCTGGCTAGTGAAACCCTTAAAGCCAGATATCTGCTTGAGGGGGAAAAGGATTGGAATGATATTTGTGAGAGAGTTGCAAAGGCAATAGCAATAACTGAGGAAGAGTATCTGGAGTTTAAAGACCTAATCATCAAAAAGATCTTTCTTCCGAGCTCTCCCACGCTCATGAATGCGGGCACAGAATTCGGACAGCTTGCAGCCTGTTTTGTAATTCCCGTTGAGGACAGCGTTGAGGTGATCTTTGATTCGATCAAAACCGCAGCCCTGATCCAAAAAACTGGAGGAGGCACAGGTTTTGATTTTTCAAAAATACGCTCTGGCTGTTCTTCCGGCTCCTGTGCGGATAAAGAAGAGAGCGGCCCTGTAGCCGTCATGAAACTTTTCAATGAGGCAACTGAAATCGTAAAGCGATTTGGAAAACGCCGGGGAGCCAATATGGGCATCCTTGATATTTCCCACAATGACATTCTTTCTTTTATCAGGGCAAAACGTGTAGAGGGAGAATTAAGCAATTTCAATATCTCGGTCATGATTCCTGACGCTTTCATGGAACTCGTTGAGGCTGATAGGGTCGATGAAGTCTGGAACAGACAGACAGGTCTGACGGTTGGGCAGATCTTTTCTGAAATTGTTGAGGGAATCTGGAGAAACGGCGAACCTGGAGTTCTTTTTTATGACCGCATAAATAGAGACAATTTCACGCCCTCACTTGGCGACATCTCGGCTACCAATCCTTGCGGGGAAGAACCGCTTCTGCCATTTGAATCCTGCAACCTTGGTAGCATTAATCTTTCCCTTTTCGTTGTTGACGGAAAAGTAAACTGGGATTTTCTAAGGGAAGTAGCCGGAAAAGCTCTTCGTTTCCTGGATAATGAGATTGACAAGAATGCATATCCTGTACCAGAGATCGAGGCTGCAACAAAAAAGACCCGGAAAGTAGGGCTTGGGGTAATGGGTTTCCATGATATGCTTTTGAAGCTTGGGTTGCCTTATGACTCCCAGGAAGCTCTTGAGCTTGCGGAAAAAATTACGGAACAGATTACCTGGGCTGCAATTCGGGAATCCAGAAAACTCGCTGCGGAAAAAGGACCTTTTCCGGAATTTGAGGACTCCACATGGGAACTTCCGATGAGAAATGCAGCATTAACTGCGATCGCCCCAACAGGCACAATTAGCATTCTTGCCAGTTGCTCTTCAGGAATTGAACCAGTTTTCAGCTGGGTATACAGGCGAGCTCAGCTCTCAGGCAGGAAATTTAGACTTGTTCATCCTTTGTTTAAAGCACACTTTAAATCAAAACTGACCGAGACTGATTATAACTGGCTTCTTGAGCACGTCTATAAGTACGGTACCCTGCAGAACGTGGAAAAACCTGAACTCGTAAGTGAAGAAGAAAAGCGGCTCTTCAGGTCAGCCCTTGACATTGATTGGAAGGCTCATATTGATGTGCAGGCGGCATTTCAAAAGCACTGTCACGGCGGTATTTCGAAAACTATCAATATGCCTCATTATGCAGGAAAAGAGGATATTAAGCAGGCTCTGATTTATGCCTGGAGACATGGACTCAAAGGACTTACCATCTACAGGACAGGAAGCAGGCAGTATGTGGTTCTCAGCCTGCAAAAATCTTAAGACTAAAACATAACTTTTAAATAATGCTTTGTGCCCTTAAAGCTTATCAATAGTGCACAAAACAAGATCGGGAGAAAACTTAATAATTATTATTAAAGGGTATTATCTTACCAAAAATATATATACATTCCTTTCCTTCTAAATAATCTATGACTGCTGTTTTTAATCATCACCTGGAACTCTTAATCGCTTGCATAATTTACGGTACTGTCGGAATCTACATGCAATTCCTGGAAGAAATGTCCATAGGTTCGATTATTTTTTATAGAGTGCTATTCGGACTTTCAGCCATTCTGCTTTATCTGGCAGTTACCGGAAATTTAAATCAACTCGCACTGAAAAGAAAGAAAAATTACCTGCTCCTCCTCGGGATCCTATATGTTTTGCAAATGTTTTCATATTACTCATCAATTCGTTATTTAGGAGCTTCTTCAGCCGTTCTGCTTCTTTATACAGATCCTATTTATCTAACAATCCTTGCTCCCCTCCTGCTTGGAGAAAAAAACACAGGAAAAACCATCTTTGCACTTTTCCTGGGCTTGATAGGAGTTTTCTATGTAACAAGACCAGAAGGAGGTTTTGAACAGCTTGAATTTGGGAGTGATTATCTTAAGGGAGTGCTTTTCGGGCTTGCAGGAGGCCTTTTCAGCAGCGGTGTAATAATCTCAGTTCGTTACCTCAGAGATGAATATAATGGGCTCACCCAGCTCTTCTGGCAAAGTGTAATCAGCCTGTTCTTCCTTTCACCGTTTGCAGTTTCCGTTCCACGGAATGTGCTTGCTGAGAACCTTCCAGTCCTTGTACTCTTTGGGGTATTAATAACAGGCGTCGGGGCAGTGTTTTATATAAGGGGTGTAACAGGCGTGAACGCAATTACAGCCAGCATCCTTACTCTGCTTGAGCCGGTCTCCTGTATATTTTTTGATTACACTGTACTTGGAAACCCGATTCACAGCGGGATGCTTACTGGCTGCATTTTCATCCTTGCGGCAGCAATTGTTATAAGCCTGGACGACTCAGTATCTCTGAGAAAACTGTTTATGTGGGACATAATAACCTTCAACAAGGGGGATTTTGTCAGAAGAAAACCGGTTTTAAGAGCACAGAATAAGTAAAAGTTTCTATTAATCTTTCTTTTACTTTATTTTTTATCTTTTATTAAAATTTTTAATCTTTTCTTGCCCATAAAGGTATATATCAGCAAGCTTTTAACTCTCGTCCATGCCTGTGCAGGAAAGTTCATTAAAACCGCATTTTGAAGTTATAACTGGCAGCATAATTTACGGTACTATAGGGGTTTTTCTGAATATGACTGAAGATATGTCAGCAGGATCCCTCCTTTTCTCCAGGCTCTTTTTTGGCTTCTTTATCATTCTCTTTTACCTGTTGCTCAACAGAGAGATCGAACAGCTCAGACCTAGAAAGAGAAGAAAGTACCTATTGCTCCTTGGCTTTTCGAATGCAGTAACAGGCATATGTTATTTTTCATCTATCCAATATAGTGGAGTCTCGGTAGCTGTCCTTCTGCTTTATACGGCTCCAATATACGTTAATATACTAGCTCCACCCATTCTCGGGGAGCGTAGAAGCAGCAACAGCTTTCTATCCCTCCTGCTTGCAATCACGGGAATTTTATTGATCGCCCGACCGGGAGAGATTCTGATTGATACAGGTTCTGACTTCCAGAAAGGGCTTATATTCGGACTGCTATCAGGGCTATCATTTGGTGTGACTATAATAACAATCCGGTATCTCAGGAACGACTACACAGGAATAGCTCAGACTTTCTGGCTGACAGGAATAAGCCTTCTCTTTACACTGCCAGCCGCACTCGCCACCCCACCTGACGTTTTCGTTAAAAATCTAGGAGTCCTGTTTATCTTCGGCTTAACAATTACCCTTGCGGCTGTAATCTACCTTAAAGGGATCTCAGGAGTCAAGGCACAGACAGGAAGTATTCTTGCCCTAATGGAGCCTGTTTCCGGAATTTTCTTTGATGTGACGGTCCTTAAAACCCCTCTCCATATCTCGACTTTTCTGGGCTGCGGTCTGATCCTTGCAGCAGCGTATATTGTAAGTAGAAAAGATAGATAGAAGAGTGGAACGAAAGTCTAAACCGTAAGAACGAGATCTACAGCTCCATAAGAACGAGATCTACAGCTCCATAAATAAGAAAGAAGATAGAGTGAAGCCTGATTCATATTAGAGATTTTCCGCAGGATTCTGAGCTCTGCCCAAAAGCTATTTACTAAGAGAGCCTCTATTTTTATCACAATGGTTTTGAAAACGCAGGAAAAGCATGACTGAAGAAAGCCCAATTATCGAGCTTAAAAACCTAACAAAAATATATAAAAACGGAATGGAATTTCGCGCGCTCGACAATGCAAATCTGAAAATTAAGAAAGGAGAATTTGTAGCAATTGTCGGGCCATCGGGTTCAGGCAAAAGCACTCTTATGCACCTGATAGGCCTGCTCGACACTCCAAGTTTAGGGACACTCCTGATAGACGGCAGAGATGTAACGAAAATGTCGGATAAGGAGCGCTCCGAGATGCGGAACAGAATGCTCGGTTTTGTCTTCCAGTACCATCACCTGCTCCCGGATTTCACGGCAATGGAAAATGTAGCGATGCCACTCTTAATTGCGGGAAAAAGCAGGAAAGAAGCAAAAGAAATTGCCGGAAAACTTCTTAAGGAGGTTGGGCTTGAAGACCGGATGGATCATAAACCCGGTGAGCTTTCAGGAGGGCAGAACCAGAGGGTTGCAGTAGCAAGAGCACTGAGCTGCTCTCCTGCAATCGTGCTCGGGGACGAGCCTACAGGCAACCTTGATACAAAAACGGGTAACCTGATTTATGATCTGCTCAGACGGCTGAACAGGCAGTATAATCAGACCTTTATCATTGTTACTCATAACGAAGACCTGGCATCAAAAGCTGATAGGATTATCAGACTTGTGGATGGGAAAATTACAGATCAGTGAGGAGATAAGATGGAATACGCAAAAGGAAGAATAGGCAGGGTGTTTACTGTCAGGATAGATCATGGGGATGACCTGATTCTGGAGCTGATTAAACTTGCTGAACTGGAGAACATAGAATCTGCTGTCTTTATGCTACTGGGAGCATTAAAAGAAGCAAATCTTGTTACGGGCCCGAAAGAAAATAAAACCCCTCCGGAACCTGTATGGTTCAGTTTTGATGACGCCCACGAGATCCTGGGAATAGGAGACATTTTTTTAAAGGATGGAAAACCGAAGATCCACCTGCATGCAGGTGCAGGTAGAGGAGATAACACAAAACTTGGGTGCTTGAGAGGTGAGAGTGAAGTTTTTATGGTAATTGAGGCTTTCGTTTTCGAGCTGGAGGGCATTTCTGCCAGAAGAATTGCAGATGAAGAGCAGGGTTTTGCTCCTGTGGATTTTGAGCGGGTCTCAGACCTGGAATAACACTCAGATAAAACAGGCGTTATTATCAGTGCCCGAAAATCTGGTTACATAAAAAGAATTAAAAAATAGACCTGCAAAAGATCCGGCATTTTTTCTCAAGCTCAGTTTTGCATTACTATCTCCAGTTCACGAAGCCTTTTGAGTGCAGTTAATTTTTCTTTGTTATCTTTTAAAAATTCTTCCTCAAGGACTTTTATGATTTCAGGGAAGGGTAATGTTAACTGATAGTACTTTACAGGTCTGCCTTTCCCTTTATTCTTTTTTTCAGACCTTTCGTTCACCCAGCCTCTGTCTCGCAGGGGACGCATAGCTACACTTACTTCCGGTTGTCTCAGTCCTGAGACAAGTTCAATGTGAAGGGATCTTAACTCCTTACAGTCTTTCAGACATACGATCGCGGTGGCCTCCGTCCTCGGAAGTCCCAGGCTCTGGAGCATATCAATGATTGAATAATCTTTTTCGGTTAAATTAACTGGAGAATCGTCAGTCATCAAAAGTGAATAATACTTTCATGTTTATATATTTTATGTAGATAAAATTATTTTTTTAAATAAATTGAGCATTGTTAAGGAGTAAAATAATAATCAAACCCGGCTAAAAACCTCCTTTGATAAATTTCAATATAAAAACCCATATTGATAAATCATCGGGAAAAAAATAGGTTTTGTAATCCTGACCAAAGCCTTTAAAGCTAGTGTTTACAGGAAATGAACATTTTTAAAATCCGGAATGCCTGAATTAAGGGTTACCAAATAAGAGGATCTTCTGCAAACACTTGAGTACAACGCTCCTAAATAAATTTACGAATATCACTTAAGTACGGTATCGGATGCCTGAGGTAGCAATATCTCTGGACCTGGGAATTCAATATAATCTTTATGTGTTAATCAGGGTATCTTATGAGAAAATAACGTAAGACTTAATTAAAATTATTTGTGTTAACCGGATAAAGAATTAAATACAATTCAGACATGTAACGTTTAAGTTAAGGTTAAGCTTCAAATTAGGGTTAAGCTTCAAATAACAGAATATATGTATAGATAGATCAGAAATTAAAAAGGGTGAAATGATGTCATATATCGGTCTACAGCAGGATTCTGGAGAATATAAGATCCAAAAGATACATGCTCGGGAGATCCTGGATTCAAGGGGAAATCCCACAATTGAAGTTGATGTGTTTACACCGAAGGGATTTGGCAGAGCCAGTGTTCCTTCAGGGGCTTCTACTGGTACGAATGAAGCCCTTGAACTGCGGGATGAAGACCCTAACAGGTACGGAGGAAAAGGGGTTCTCACTGCAGTAAAGAATGTGAATACCATCATCCAGAAGGAACTGCTGGGGCTTGATGTCCGAAATCAGCGGGAAATCGATGAGCTGATGATCGAGCTCGACGAGACCGATAATAAATCAAACCTTGGGGCAAATGCAATCCTTGGAGTATCCATGGCTGTTGCAAAAGCCGCTGCCGATTCTCTCAATATTCCTCTCTACCGTTATTTCGGAGGCTCAAACGCCTTCACTCTGCCAGTGCCGACAATGAATGTCCTTAACGGCGGCAAGCACGCAGGCAATGAGCTTGCAATTCAGGAATTCATGATTCAGCCCAAAGGTGCTGAAACCTTTTATGAAGCTATCCAGATGGGGGCAGAAATCTATCATGTGCTCGGAAAACTGCTGGAAAAGAAATATGGCAGATCTTCCACCAATGTAGGCTATGAAGGAGGATATGCTCCCAAAATGAGTGAGTCAATCGAAGCCCTTGATGCTCTTATCCAGGCTATTGAGGAAGCAGGCTACACCGATACCGAGGTTACTATAGGGCTTGATGCTGCAGCTTCCGAATTTTATGAAGATGAGCTCTACACTATTGACGGAAAAAAGCTCACTGCTCCAGAACTGATGGACTACTATATTGAACTTGTGAATACCTATCCAATCCTCTCAATTGAAGACCCTTTCTATGAGGAAGCCTTTGAGGATTTCGAAGCTCTAACCAATGAGCTCTGGGACACAATTATTGTTGGTGACGACCTTTTTGTTACAAACATTGAAAGGCTTTCAAAAGGCGTTGATATGGGAGCAGGAAATGCCCTTCTTTTAAAGATCAACCAGATCGGAACACTTTCCGAGGCTTTTGATGCCGCAAGCATGGCTTCCAGGAACGGCTATACCGTAATAGTAAGCCACCGTTCCGCTGAGACCGAAGACACCACAATCTCAGACCTTTCAGTTGCTATCGGCGCAGAAATGATCAAGACCGGTGCCCCAGCCCGTGGAGAGAGGACTGCAAAGTATAACCAGCTTCTCAGAATCGAGGAAGACCTGGGCGAAGTTGCACATTATGTGCAACTCTAATTTTTTTAACTTTCTATTTTAATTTTCTATTTTAAATCTTGTTTTAACTTTATTTTTCTGAACTTTCTCTTTTTATGCTTTTTAGATTTGTTACAATACTATACATTCTCTCATAATAGTCTTTTGAGTTAATTTCCTCAAAGTACTGGAAACTAATTTATAATCAGCTTCACAAGAATAATTACAGGAATAATATCAGAAACCTGAAATCTTTGGAAAATCTCAAGCAAGAGCCGAATCCAAATAAGAGCGGATCTAAATAAGAGCGGATCTAAGTAGGAGCCAGGAAATTAAAACATATATTTTCTAATATTTTTGAAATTATGAAGGATTCATCTTTCTGGAAATTGTAAATAGTCGCTCACTGAAATTGGCTTGAGAACTTCTTGCACATACAGAATCATTCATACGGGATTTATCAAATAGAGTCCATCCAGATAAGAACTCATACTGATGATCTATCAGATAGGGGTTCATACTGTGATGAATCTACCAGATAGGAGTTTATGACATGTACGAACTGAAAATCGCTTTAAGGCAGGTTTTGTCCAGAAGAAGGCAAACTTTCTTTGCCATACTGGCAGTTGCCCTTGCAGTAGCCGTCATTACGGTAATGATGGCTATGCTTTCTGGCTTTCAGGCGGAGCTTGTACAGTCAAGCATTGAGAATAATCCGCATATTGTCATAACTCCTCAAGATGAGGAAGAAGAGTATATTCATCTTTACAGGTATAATTCAGCCCGGTTTGTGGAAAAAGAAGGAGTTATAGCGGTATCTCCTAAGTACCTTGGTCAGGCAGCCCTAGAATACAGGGGCAATGCTGAAGGAATTTCGCTTCAGGGAATTGACCCTGAGGCTGAAGATATGGTTATGCGAGTAAGCGAGGATGTAATAGAAGGAAGTTTCCTGTCGCTTGCCCATACAAGACATGGGATTGTGCTTGGAGACAAACTTGCAGAAAATCTTGAAGTCCAGCCCGGAGATCGTGTGGATGCGATTTTTCCAGGTGCGGAAACTACTTCCTTTAAAGTGCTGGGTCTTATTCATACCGGAACTGGTGCAGATGAGGTAACAGCCTATGCAAGGCTCGATTCGGTGCAGCATTTTTTTGATGAACCGGGCGTTGTGAGCACTATAGGCATCAGGGTTGCAGACCCATACCAGGCTGAGGCTATTGCAGCTTCAATTGAAAGGGAATCCGGGTTTGATGCTGTCAGCTGGCTTGAAGCAAATGCTGAAATCCTGAATCTTCTGAATACCCAGAAGATATTTGTAAACATATTCTATTTATTGATTTATGGAATAGCGGGTTTTGGGATAGCAAATACCCTGATTACAATTGTTGCCCAGAGAACCCCGGAAATCGGGATCCTGAAAGCTATGGGAGCTTCTCAGAAGAGCATAATGACAGTCTTTCTTTTCCAGTCCTTGATTCTCGGAGCAATAGGGCTTTTGCTCGGCATTGTTCTTGGCTACGTTACAACTGTAGCACTCCAGAACTACGAAATCGAGGTTCCGCAGGAAATGTATTTCGGGCTCCAAACCCTGCCTCTTGAAGTCGAGCCCCTTAACTTTTTATATGCGGCTATCTTCGCTTTCATAATCAATATAATTTCAGGCATCTACCCTGCTCGGAAAGCTGCAAAACTCGATCCTGTAGAAGCTATTGAGAGCGCTTGATGTAATACCGTTATCAAAAAATGCTGCCTCAGGAATCTTAAACCAAAATTCTTATCCGATATATTACCCCAAAAATGTTATCCCAAAATCTTTCAAGGAATCTTTTTCCGGCGCTTAAATCTCAAATAATTCCTATCATTTTCAGCCCTACGTAGATCATGAGAAACACAAAGAAATGCTTCAAGTGTTCCGGGTTTACCACATGGGCAATATCCGCCCCCTTTCTTGCTCCAAGAAATCCTGGGACTACAAGCAAAAACCAGTCAATGAGATTGATATATCCAAGAGAATACGGAGGAAGCCCAGGCTGACCTATACCATTGACTATATATCCTATCGACCCTCCAAAAGAGGTAAACATTATTACTGCAGACGAAGTTCCTACGGCTTTTCGCATATCAAAATGCAGAAAAATAAGCATGATCGGAATTGCAATTACTCCTCCACCGATCCCAAGAAGCCCTGAGAAAAAGCCTATGGAAACTCCGGCAAGAATATAAAACGTTTGATTAGAGCTTATTTCACCATTTTTTCGAACTGCAGGCGTCACATAGGTTTTGAGCGCTCCTATTATGACCACGATTCCAAAAATTGTGCTCAGGGTTAAAGCTGATAGCCTGGAAGCTACAGCCGCTCCCCCAAAACTGAAAATCGAGCCTATGATTCCCATAAGTGTTGCCTGTTTCCACTGGACTGCGTGCTTTTCATGATATTTTAAAGCAACGCTTATGGAGTTCAACAGGATTACAAAAAGGCTTGTGCCGAGAGCTATCCGTATAGCTATATCAGGCTCCAGCCCGGTTTCCTGCAAAAGCCAGTACTGGACAGGAGTCATAATAAAGCCCCCTCCCACACCAAGCAGGCCCGAGATAACGCCTGTAAACGCACCTGTGAGAATTAAAATTACAAGATAGAGAGGATCTGCAGGAGTCATTTCAATCCAGTGTTTTTCCATTCCAGTTTCCGAATTCAGGAACAGCCAGATTTAAGAAGAGGTTTCTGGCTGCTTTCTAAAAGGAGTTGCAAGTTTATTTAAGTTAACAGGCTCGTATAGATGAAAAAAGTACTGTTGCTCATGTTCAAATAAAAATAGCCAGAATTGGCGGAGAGGTTGTACCTGAAAAAATAAATCATAGGTTAAGAGGGTAACTGTTTTTCTTAAATAATTTCCCTTCCGGAAACGATTTTACTTTATTAAATTCCTGTCTCAATTTCCCAGCTGTTTAAAATCAGATAGTTTATTTAAAACGGTTTTACTGTTAAAATAAACTATTTTAGTTAAACCATTCCGTTTATCTGGATAACATTATTTACAAATACGGATTGCTCTATTTACAATAGATAAGTTTATAAATTGCTCACCACGTCAGTTTATGAATTATTTGTAACAAACAAATTTATAAATTGATTATCGTAATGGGTCTAAGAGGCGTTTTTATGATTAAAATGAAATTACACGGTACATACAATATCTATTATGCTATTCTCGGCATGCGGAACCCCATGAACTCCTGGCACCTTATGGACAGCAGCGAGCCTGATGAGGCAGGGAACTGCAAACTCGGAGAAAAGGACCTGAACCTGGCTCAGCGCCTGACCCTTGCAGGGACCGAACACAGTAAGTTTTTAAGGTTCATCACGGTCTGCTTTGATATCACAGCCCCACTCTACTGGTGGAAAGAGTTTGATACCTACAAGTTCGCAGAAAAGAACTCCACTTCAACAATGCACAAGCTGACCAGCAAGGAACTTGCTCCCCACGATTTTTCCTATGAGACGCTGACCGATTACAGGAACGACCAGATCCGGCACCTGAATGACCTTATTAAAGCCTACAAATCCCGCGAAGGCGACAGCGAAGATGATAACGCGTACCGGAAAGCAGTTTTCCGGGAACTTGTCCAAGACCTGCCGAGTGCATACAACCAGAAAAGGACAGTTGTAACCAATTATGCCGAACTCCGCAATATCTACTTCCAGCGCCGCTACCACAAGCTTGACGAGTGGAGGGATTTCTGCAACTGGATGAAAGAGACGCTGCCGTATGCAGAAGAGCTCATCTGCCTGGAAAAGAAAAAATAAAATAGAAATATCTTTTCAGTAGCCCCGGCTGGAAAGAATTGATTTTAGAACCCTTGCTGGGAATAAATTGACCTTAGAACTCAGGCTCTCACCGGTCATGCGGGCATGACCGGCTTTTTCCCAAAATTTAAGAAGTTGAAATTTACCCTATTAGCTTTATATTGCAGGTTGTTCTCCAGTTAAATTAGGCTTGATTTCCGTATTTTAGCAAGTCTTTTTTTATAAGGTTTTACTGTTAATGCGCCTAAAAACTTATATATTTAAGATGCCTGCTACTGTCCTGTATATAATTGTAAATCAGAAGTTTACCTTCATGTTTTTCCCGTGTATACTCCTTATTTAGTTATTCTCTTTTACTGAGGGAGGGGTAGAACGTGCCCAATGAAGCAGTAATAGTCCGAAAGTCTCTTTGCGAATAAATAAATATATCAAACATTTTACAAATAATTTAAGAGATGAAAATGATAGAACTTGAAAAAACAATTTCCTTCAGTCGGGGTATGGGGCTTGCAGTCTGCATGCTTATAGGGACAGGCATTCTGGCATTGCCAGGACTGGCGCTTGATGCAGGCACGGTACATGAAGCGATCCTGGGCTGGTTCCTTATAGCCATTGCAGCAGTCCCTCTTATTGCAATTTGTTCCCGCCTTGGCTTGAGATTTCCTTCGACAGCCGGGCTTGCAGGATATTCTGAAGAGGCTGTGGGACCCTGGGGAGGATATGCAGTTTCCTATCTTGTAGGGGGCTCATTCTTTTTCGGGCTTCCTGCGGTTGCCCTTATAGGCAGCGAGTATATGGGGCAGCTTTTCCAGCTATCCGGGGTAGAAACTGCGCTTTTTGCGGTCCTGCTTGTAACCCTGATGTTTCTTTCCAACCTGGCGGGAATGAAGGTTATTTCCATGATCAATTATGCAGCTCTGGCTGTGCTTCTCCTGCTTATCAGCCTGCTAATAGCCTTTAATCTTAATTTTCTGGGCTCAGGGCTCGAGATTGCCAGCGAGGCTGTTAACGGCGGAGGGAAACTAGACCTGAATAACATCTGGAGAGTTGCAGCCCTGCTTTTCTGGGCTTTTCTGGGCTGGGAAAATCTCTCATTCTCTCTGGGAGAGATAAAAGATCCTGAAAAAAACGTTCCACGCCTGTACTGGCTGAGTTTTGTTCTTGTGACCTCTATTTACCTTGTGCTTGCCCTTATCAGCGCGGGAGCCAGTGCCTCAGGCACAACCCTTGAGGGTGCAGCCGGGCTTTCCAGCCTTGTATTTTTTGCGCCTGGAGGAGATCTGCTTATCTGGCTCATGGTAATAGTTATTGCAGCCAATGCCTGTTCCTGGAATTTTACTGCAAGCCGC
Organism: Methanosarcina flavescens; assembly: GCF_001304615.2. Classification (NCBI taxonomy): domain Archaea; kingdom Methanobacteriati; phylum Methanobacteriota; class Methanomicrobia; order Methanosarcinales; family Methanosarcinaceae; genus Methanosarcina; species Methanosarcina flavescens. Next base: position 3,024,816 of record NZ_CP032683.1, read on the forward strand.
CTGCTCTATGCAGGAGGCAGGACAGGCATCTTCCCTGAAATCTTTGGAAAACTTTCAGCAGGGAATATTCCTGTATACAGCCTGGTTGGACTGTATATTCTTTCAATCATCCTGATTTGCGGAAGCGATCTCCTCAAAATTCCCGTATCAGCCATGATGCTGCTCGTAAACCAGAACTTCGTTTTCCTCTACGCCTTCATTATAATCGCTTACTGGAAAACCGAAACAGGCTGGCAGAAATGGATCTTTTCAGTTTTTTCATTACTATCCTTGAGTTTTTTAATCTCAGGGTTTACCTGGAAGGTTACATATCCAATCTTTCTGATTGGCTTAGGTTATTTCAGGTATCTCAGAAGCATAAACAAGGTTCCTGTATCCAGAACCCCTGTACCGAGAGTCCCTGCATCAGGAAGTTCTGAATCCAGAAATCCTGTATCAGGAAAATAAAATGCTCTGTAGTTTTTGAAGAAGAGGTATTACATCTCCAGACCGCCTTCTCAAGTTTTCAACACTTTTTTTCTTTTCAGTCTACTTGAATTTATATTCGGCGGACACGAAGACTATATTTTCTTCAACAGCCTTGTAATAAGAGATTGGGCTGCGGAATTCTATTCCGTGTCAATTTGATCCTGAGTACTTATGAAAATTCATATACGAAAGGAATTAAAAATGGATGACGTACTCCTCACGATTTTCCGGGTAAGCTTGTTCGAAACTTTCTATGTTACAGGCTCTCTTATTCTTGCAGGCATAATACTCGGCCTTCTTGAGAATCGTGCCAACCTCTACGTCCAGAGAACCTTTGGCAGGAAAGGAATTCTGGCCACAGCCTGGATAGGCACTCCCATCCATGAGCTCGGGCACCTGCTGATGTGCTACATTTTCAGGCACAAAATTAACAGGTTCAAACTCTTCGACCGTAAAGCAAAAGACGGAGTCCTTGGATACGTTAACCATAGCTGGAATTCAAAAAGCCTTTACCAGAATATAGGAAACTTTTTCATAGGCATGGGCCCGGTCTTCAGCGGGACCGCAGCCCTTATTTTCGGAATGCACCTTCTCCTGCCAGACTCCTTTGCCAAGGTTACCGACTACCTTACCCTCGAACCTGCCCGGCCTGACCAGTATATGTTGACAAAAATCTTCGCCCTTACTGCTGACCTTTTTGGAAGCATTTTCTCGGCAGAAAACCTTATTTCTCTCAATTTCTGGATCTACTTCGCCCTGGCAATCTGCATCTCTTCCCATATAGCCCTGAGCTGGGAGGACCTTAAAGAGGCAGGCAGGGGTCTGATTACGATCTTCACCTTTATTTTGCTGGTAAATCTGGTTGCCCTTTTCCTCAATGCTGATTTTTCCGGGATTTTTGCGGATATTCTTGCCCTGAATGTATATCTCGTAGCTTTCTCAATGATTTCAATTGTTTTCTCATTGATCAGGCTGGTTTTGAGTGCTTTTGCGTATTATCTGAATCACAGGCTTTTCTGATCTGGAATAGTTATAATTTCTCTAATGCGGTCAGGTAAACAGCTATCTTTCCGACTGCATAAAAAATGCAAATTCGGTGGGAAGAAAATTAAAACCTATGCTGCTTCCCTATCATTTCTTCAATTTCTATCTTAATCATGCACAGCCTGTTAACTTCCATTCCTCAAACTCAAAAGGTCTTTTTCTGCCGTAGTATTCAGAAAGGACAGTAAACCTCTTTATTTTCTCACTATAATCTTTAAAGAATCTTGCCTGTCCGTTTCCAACAACGCTCCTGCAGGCGGATAGTTAAACTAAACATCCAGTACTGCATTATAAGAGGTAATGGGGGACCATGATTATGGGAGCCAATGAGAAAAAAATTATGATTAAGATAATCAAAGATGGACCGTATCGGGTTACAGGTGGAGTACCGCTTCTCGAGCAGGCAATTGTCACAGACGACACTGGCCACACCAGAGAATTAATTGATATAAAGGAATACCCCCGGCAGAATGCCTATATCTTATGCCGCTGTGGTTCATCCAATAACAAGCCCTACTGTGATGGGGCCCATCGCAAGACCGGTTTTGATGGTAGCGAAACTGCCAGCAGAAGGCCTTACCTGGAAAGAGCGGAAACATTCGAGGGCCCTGATCTAAAACTCACTGATGTCTACGAGCTTTGCGATCATTCCCGTTTCTGCCAGCGGTCTGGCGGAATAAGGAGTCTTATACAAAAATCAGACGATCCGGAAGCCCGACAAACCGCCATAGAGGAAGCAATGATCTGCCCGTCTGGACGGCTGGTTCTGTGGGACAAGAAAACAGGCAGACCCTTTGAAAAAGAATTTGAACCATCTATTGTACTGGTTTACGATAAACAAAAAGGTTGTGAAGGCCCTCTTTGGGTTCGAGGCTATATCCCCATTAAATCTGCAGATGGTGGCATGTACGAATCCCGGAATAGAATAACCCTCTGTCGCTGCGGGAAGTCAGAAAACAAGCCCTACTGTGACGGCAGCCACTGGATGGACAACCAGCAAAAGCTGGAGTTCAGGAAGAAGTGGGGTCTGGAATGAGTGAATTCATTAATTCATAGCGGTTGTTAACTTGCGGAAGTAGTAGTCTCACATAACGATCAGGCAAACCAAAAGCCAGAGTAAAAGCAATCAATTAACCCTGCGATGAATGCGGTTCATAAATAATTGAAGGAGCATATTTAGTGTATGAAACACACTACCGACGCAACTGAATCAATCGAAGACTTCTTTGCCCGCTACACCAGATATCTGACAGAAGGAGATATTGAAGGTCTCGCGAATATTTACAACTACCCTGCACTTGCCGTAACGGCTAGCGGATGTCTCTCAATCACCGAGCCGCAGCAATCCCGTGATTTTTTCAGCCAGGGTCAGGAATTTTACCGTTCTCGAGGGATCCATGGTGTTCGCGCTCGCGATATTGTCACATGCATTGAGGTTCCTGGCATCTGGATAGGGCATCTCATTTTAGAAAACCTAGATAAGTCTGGTTCTCCGGTTGGAGAGGAGCGTAACGCGTATCAGGTGGTGACGCTGCAAGATGGAACTCGCCTTATTGCTGTCTCTACTCCACTGGACACCTACAATCCTGACCAGAATAGCGGCGTTAAGTAGAGGATACAATATATTGCAAGCAGTATCAAAAGATGTACAAAAATTGCATATGAAAGCCTCGCGCTGGATCGGCAAGTATGCTCGGACCAAAGAAGATCATCAGGATTGCGCTTGACCAGCCGCCATTCTCCGTGTGCGAAAAAGAAAAGCAAGTCTTCACCAAACTCCGGCATTACATAGAAGCCTTTCTGAAAGTCGGTGACGTTGAATTGGGTCACATCGTAAAGCGGAATGTGTATGTAGTTCAAGACAAACCCCTGAACCGATCTTCGAGATATTCCAGCAGGTATGGGGTCACCGACCAAATCCACTGGCAATCATGATTACAGGGAATATCACAAATGAAAACGTTTTATCGGCTTTTAGGAGTAGCTTTTATTGCTATTACCACTACTAATTTTGTGCTGTTTGCCCTGACTTTCTGGGCATATCTTACGACTAAATCCGTAATCTCAACCTCTGTGATGGCTGGCGTTTATCTAGTGGCAACAGCGCTTTCCGCCAATTGGTTTGGCTCAATAGTAGACCGCTATAAGAAAAAGCACGCCATGATAGGATCAAGCCTTGCCACACTGCTTCTTTTTACCTCGGGTTTAGTGCTCTTCTACCTGAGTACCGAGGCCGATTTCGCTACAGTGACAAGCCTTCGTTTCTGGATCTTCGTTCTTATTCTCCTTCCTGGGGTGATAGCCGGAAGCATATACAGCATCGCCATCCCCACCCTGGTAGCTTTCCTTGTTCCTGAGGATAGGCGCGATCGAGCTAATGGGCTTTTTGGCACGGTCATGGGAATCTCTTTTACCATCACATCATTAGCCAGCGGTCTTGCTCTCGCTTTCGCCGGCATGTCTTTTGTGCTGCTTACTGCCATCATTTTCACACTTTTTTCTACCCTGATGCTCTGGCTCATACCGGTTCCAGAAAACACCACCTTTAATCCAATAGAAAGTAATCTGAGAAAAATGGATATTAAAGGTACGATTGAAGCGATTAAAGCCATACCAGGTCTTTTCGCCCTCATTTTCTTCACTACCTTCAACAATTTCCTGGGTGGAGTGTTTGTAGCTCTTATGGATGCCTATGGCCTGAGCCTGGTGACGGTTCAGGTCTGGGGTTTGCTGTATGGTTTTCTAAGTCTTGGCTTTATCCTTGGCGGCTTCTATATCACAAAAAAGGGGTTGGGAGGAAATCCCGTACGCAATTTATTTCGCATTAATATCATTCTCTGGACAGTATGTATTTTTTTTGCTATCCAGCCTTCGATAGTGCTTCTGGCTGTAGGAGTTCTCATATATATGTTTTTTGTTCCCTTTGTCGAAGCCATCGAACAAACTATTTTTCAGAAAGTCGTGCCAAAGGAGCGCCTGGGTCGGGTGTTTGGGTTTGCTTACAGCATTGAACTGGCAGCCTCACCTCTCACGGCATTTTTCATCGGTCCAATCGCTCAGTTTGTATTTATCCCGTTCATGACCACTGGTCGAGGTGTAGAGTTAATTGGCAGCTGGTTTGGCGTGGGAGCAGGAAGAGGTATTGCACTAGTGTTCATACTCACAGGATGCATTGGACTTATTGTTACCCTTACAGTTATGCGCTTGCGGCCCTACAAGCTCCTTGCTGCCAGATATAATGAACCTACAAATCTCGAGAATGAAAGAAATGAGAAATGAACCTTTAAATAAACATTATTTTTCAGATAAAAATAGTTCATTCTCTCGATCATAATCTGCAATTTTTTAAAGCTATATCACATTCTACAGAGAGAAAACGGTGTAGTGAGAGTAAACTGCTCTTTGCAATAAGGTGTTTCATCCTATTTTTTGGTCAAAGCCCACAAATAAGTTTATGATCAATTTTTAGTTTCTTAAGTAACTAATATATGCATCGAATATCTATAAAAACTAAATTTAAATTATCCAGGCTTTACGCCTATAAGTCTATAAACTTTTTCTATTTTTAACTACCATCTCAATATAAGGTTGTTTTAATCTGCAAGTAAATTGTGAGAATTGATAATATTCTAAGAATCTCTATAGAATGCGATATTAACGACAAATTCTGTATAAAAAACAAATTCTCTGTAAAATTAAATCCGTTGTCTTATGCTTCTATTTTAATATAATAAAACAGCTTATCCAAATTTTAATTATAGTTTCATTCATAACTTTTATATACTCACAAATCTATCAGGGATCAGATTAGTTTCAAGTGTAACAATTTCATAAGTTTTCTTTTTCTCAAAATAAGCTTATCTAGTTCATAAATAGTTGTAAAGGATAAAATTATGGAAATTTCAGGAGAGACAGACCCAAGGGAAATATTAGGTCCGATTGCCCACATTTATAGGAGCTATCTGGCGTACATGGCAAAGGAACTTGAGACTTATGGGGTTGGGAGTGGACAATTTGAATTCTTACTGGTTTTATATCACAAAGATGGTGTCTCCCAGGAAACCCTTGCGAAAATTCTGAAAGTGAGCAAAGCAAAAAGTACCAGAGCTATCCAGGGCCTGGAAAAAGAGGGTTATGTATACAGGCAAAGGGACGAAAGTGATCTTCGAGCTAACAGAGTTTACCTCACTGATAAAGGGAAGGAAATGAGAAACTTCATTTTTGAGAAATTGGTTTCTTTCATGGATATTCTCTTTTCGGACTTTACCCTGGAAGAGAGAGAAATTTTCAGGCTGCTTCTTCATAAAGCCGCAATTAGATTTTTTGATCCCGGGTTTGAGCCTCCGACTGACACGCCTAATGAACTGAAGTAAAAATGAACGACATAAAGTAAAAGACTGCAGAGAAGAAAAGATGGATAAAAAAAGTGAATTTCTGGGTAAAGAAAGTATCAGAAAGCTTCTTTTTAAGCTTTCAGCTCCTATTGTCGTTGGAATGCTGGTACAGGCTCTCTATAATGCTGTAGATACCTTTTTCGTGGGAATGGTATATGGAGCAGAGAGCGTCCAGGCCATAGGCGGGCTCTCGATAGCTTTTCCGATTCAGATGATGATCATGGCTTTCGGAATCGTACTCGGGACAGGGGGCTCTTCTATAATCTCGCGCGCCCTTGGTGCACGCGAGTATGAAAAAGCCGAAAGGGTACTTGGAAATGTTTTTTCCCTGAGCTTGATATTAAGCGTGCTTATAGCCATTCCCTGTCTTTATTATCTTGATCCGATTTTGAAGGTTTTTGGAGCAACTGCTGGAGTCCTGCCCTATGCCAGAGATTATCTTCAAATTATAATTGCAGGAGGTACTTTCTTTGTCATTGGAGTGGCTGTTCAGCATGTCGTCCGCTCTGAAGGAAATGCCCGCCTTGCAATGAATGCTATGCTGGTAGGAGGCGGCCTCAATATTTTCCTTGATCCACTTTTCATGTTTGGCTTTGGAATGGGTGTGAAGGGTGCTGCAATTGCAACTGTACTGTCCCAGGCTGTAGCGTCTGTCTGGCTCCTGCTTTACTACCTTAAAGGAAAAGGAGCTGTACATTTCAGGTCAGAAACCCTGAAGCCTGATCTGAAGGTTATTAAGGAAATCGGGGCTATCGGTATAGGGTCTTTTGTAATGCAGTGCTCGAATAGTATCATGATGATTTTCGTTTACAATGCACTTGCAACTCATGGGGGAGACGTTGCTATTGCCATTTTTGGTGTAATAATGAGGATAAACTCGTTCATTTTCATGTCCCTTCTGGGCATGGCCTTCGGTCTACAACCGATTGTAGGATTTAACTACGGGGCTAAGAAATATGGAAGGATAGCTGAAGCCGTAAAATTATCTCTTGCAGTGACAACAACTATTGGGTTTCTTGGCCTGCTTTTCATTTTCCTCTTCAGAGCACAACTTCTACAGTTATTCAGTTCAGATCTGCAATATCTGGAGCTTGGGAAGAATGCAATAGTGATCATGCTTCTGGGTATGCCTCTTGTAGGCCTGAACGTAATAACATCAACCCTGTTCCAGGCTCTGGGAAAAGCCAGACCCGCGTTCCTTCTTTCTATTAGCCGGCAGCTCCTCTTCCTGATTCCTGCTATTATTGTCCTTCCCGACCTCTACGGACTTAATGGAGTCTGGGCGGCTTTCCCGGTTGCGGATCTATTGGCATTTATGCTTTCCGGATTTCTGCTTTTCAGAATATACAGGTTCTTCAAAGAATACAAAGATTCCTTAAAAGCTGGTACTGGATCAGAGGTCGCAGATAAAATATCTCCTATCTGACAGTTCATAAAGATGTTCAGATTACGATATGCAGCCCCTTAGGAATAGATATGGAAATAACAAATGATAAAAGACATTCAAATCAGGACAAGCACCTCTAAGGGAATAGATCTGGAAACAGATGGAATAGGAAGGAGTTCAATCCTTTCTTAATTTCTTGCTTCACCGGGACATGTAGCTTTCTGTTCCATATATTCTATAAGCCTTACAAAACTTCCGCTGCCTTCGGAATCAAGTTCCATTTCCACAAAATAAGTATAATCCGAGATTACCGAAAGCCCTCCTGCCCCTCTGCTGCCCACAATCAGCGAGTAAACCTTTGCGTTATACTTCTTTTTTGCTTCTTCCCAGCGAGCCAGTACGAGTTCATCAGAAACTTCGGATTTGCCATCGGTTATAAAGAGCAGGTCTGCTCCCTGAAAGTCTTTTTCTCTCAGGGATTTCAGGCCCGAGGCAAGGGCGGTATTGAAGTCCGTTCCTCCGCCAAAGGTATAGAGCAGAAAATTCAGGAATTTCTCGGACATTTTTTTCTTGCTGCTGAGTTCAATCTCAAGGTGCTGGCTTGTAGAAGCAAAAAGAATAACCTTCATATCCCGTTGCTGGGAGAGCATCAGCTTTGCCATAGCCAGCACAGCAGCCTTGGCAAGGGTCTGTGGGACTCCGTGCATGGAGCCTGAGGTATCCACAAGCACTATCATAGGGCCTCTGGGTTTTATACGAGGAGGGCCTGTGTAATGTTTCCCGAGTAGCTGGTAGCTCAGGAGCTTTCCTTCAAGCATATCGGCATAGAATTTCTTTTTCAGGGAAGGATTGAGGAGTTTTGCAGCTTCCATTGGCAGCAAGTTATTGATGGAATCAGAAAAACGCACGGTCTGGATCCGGTTTTTTCCAAAAGGTGAGAGTCGTATGCGGTCCGAGGGTGGGTCGAATTCACGCCTGCCTATAAAGTCCACGATTTTCCTCAGGTCAGGGCTTTTTTCAAAAAAGGTTGAATAATTCTTAAGCATTTTAAGTTGCACGTAGAAAGGTTCTTTCTTAAGCTCTTTTACGGAATAGCTCCAGTTGCGCTGAGGAAAAAGCAAAGCAAGCGTGTCGAATAGCTCCAGGTTTTCTTCCATCTCTGATACGAATTCATTCATTCTCCGATATAATCCTTCCATTACTCTTTCCAGAAGCTCCTGGTAGCCATCCGTCTGCATGAATGCCAGGACAGCCTCGGTCAGGGCAAATTCTCCAAAATTTCTCTTTTCCTGACCATTCCTGCCTGAAAACTCCACAAATAGGTTATTTCGCCATATCAGGAAGGTTTCTTTCAAGATTTCTTCGAATTGTCTCAGGATCTTATACATTCCAGCATCGAGCTCCTTAAGATACTCTGTACCCGAAGTGCTGGTTGAAGAATCTGAAAAGCGTTCCAGTATCTCATAAACCAGAGGCAGGAGAATTTTCAGGCCTGCAATACCGGCTCTCCGGCTTTTTTTTGCAATTTTCCGGAGTTTGGGCCAGGGTTTTGAGTTTCTCAAAGTTAGAAGAATGGGATAAAAAGCTCCGAAAGTTCCTATGAACCTCGCAGGATCCTTTATCTCATAAGGCTGCCCAAAAAGGATTTCAAGAGTAAGGACTTCAGCTATCTTTTCCCGCAAAGGGCGAGGGATAGTCCGGGGAAAGGCTATCGTACTTCTGAGATCTCTTTCCAGCACGGCAACAGTTTGATTCTGGAGAATAAGCAAATCCCGCAGGTTTTTGTTTCCTGAGACTTTATTTTTTGAGAAAGAGGAATAAGCTTCAGACGAGGCTGTCTTCAGAATATTCGGAAAGCCTCCATAGTCTTGCATTTCGAAACCTCGTTTAAATTTCCGCTTTGAGATCATCCAGTTTGAGAATAACTGATTTGAAGCTACCTGATTTAAGATTATTCGGTTTGGAAATACCTGGCTTGAAACCAAGCACTATAGGTTCTTTATAAGTTTATCTGAGCTTAAATCGGGAGCTAATTCCCTTCATAAAACTATTGACAGTACTGCTCGAATCGGGTATGGGAATTTTTTCCATTCCTTTTTTCTCTATTTCTTTTTTCCCCGTTTCCTGTCTTCCTGCTTCTTTTACAGGCGCGGATTCAGGATGCATCTTCCTGTTCTGCAGTCCGAGCATTGACCGGCTTTTTGAAATAAGGTCATTGAGCCCGGATAACTCGGTACTTCGAGTGTCATGCAGGAGGAGAGCTTCATTTCTATCAAGAGTAGAAAGCCAGATATTCGCCTCCATCAGGCTTTTAAGGAGTTCCCTTTCTTCTTCAAGCCTGTGCTTTACGCGTTCCACCCTATCGGCAAGGGCTCTCAGTTCTTTTTCAAAAACTTCTTTCTGAGCCTGGATCAGTGTACTCGCTTTCCCAGTCGCTTCCTGAAGCGAATCGATTTCCCTGACAAGGTTGTCATAGGGGTAGATCCTTGAGGAACCTTCCTTTTTCAGAGTGTAGCTATGATTCGGATGGGAAGTATGGTGAGTTTCAATTTCCTGTCTCAGCCGAAATTCTTCTCCGCAGCTATCGCAGACAACCTTTACAGGAAGTTCATTTTTCAGGGCTATGCTTACCGCTGCCTGGAGGTCTTCGGCTTCCTGGCGCAGTTTTTCCGTACTGATGCCGCCTGAGATTGCGAACTCGAAAACTGTTCTGCGAATGGTTTCCCGCTCTTCAGGCAGGTTCCAGAGCATGTGCTGAAGCAGAAGCACCATTGTCCTGTCCACGGCCGGGCATCCGCTGCTGCAGGCTGCAACCCTGAGCACCTGAACGACTTTTCTCCAGCGCCGGTCCGAGATTTCGATTTCCTGAAGCTGAAGGCTTTTTCGAAGTTCGGTTACGATTATCTCAACATCAGGGTCAACAGGAAGTGTCTTTGAGCGCTCCCGAACCGCATATATCTCGGAAATCCTGAGCCTTGCAGCAGGCACGAAATCTTCAGGACTCCTGAAAAGCAGGTTCCGGAAATTCTCCTCATCCTGGATATAGGCAAGTCTGTACCTGAATAAAAAGCGGTCATAAAGGGCTTCAAGACTCTCGTCCTCATCAGGAAGCTCATTGGATGCCCCGAAAACCGAAAGTAGAGGCACATCTACAAGTTCCCTCCCATTATGGTATTTGTGCTCGTTGAGAATGGTCAGCAAGCTGTTCAGGATGGCACTGCTGGCTTTAAAAATCTCGTCCAGTAAAGCAATATGGGCAGTTGGAAGGCAGCCATCGATTTTCCGACGGAACTCATCTTCTTCCAGGGCTTTTAAGGAAAGCGGACCAAAAATCTCTTCAGGGGTGGAAAAGCTTGTCAGGAGATAGTTGAAGAAATTACCACCTTCGATCAACTGGCAGATATTCTTCGCAAGCTGTGTTTTTGCCGTTCCCGGGGGCCCCAGGAAGAGGAGGTTTTCCCCGGACAGCACGGCAAGGAGAGAGCCGTTGATCTCGGCTTCCCGCTCTTTAAAATATTCCATAAACGCGGATTTGATCTCAAGAAGCTTTTCTTTCAGGGGCAGACCTCCGGTAGCATGAGTGGAAAATATAGTTTTTTTCGGATTTTCTCTTAAGTATTTAGCCTGATTCTATTTTGATCCTATTTTAAGTCTTCCAATTGAGTCAACTATTGAAAGATAAAAAAATAACCCCCAGGTGATTTACTGAAGAGGTCAAAATCCAGAGAAATCAGAAGAAGCCTGCAAAACCTGAAGAAATCTGAAGATTGTACTTTTCCTTAGCTTAGCCCAATACCATTTACTTATAATGAATTAATTTAAGGAGTTGACTTAAGGAGTTAATTTAAATATTTTTAAAGATTTAACTTAACTCATAGAAATATAATTTGAATGACACAGACAAACGATTTAATCTAATAAAACATAATAAATATATTTATTGATTAAGAAATTTACTAACATATTATGGAAAGTCTTAATTCAGGATTCCATGCTGGATGTTAAAAATATAGATGACCCTGGCTGCATAAATTCCAGATTTTTGCAGGAGCTCTGAACATGATTGAGGTAAAGAATCTTTCTAAGTTTTACGGAAGTACAAAAGCGGTGGATAATGTTTCTCTTTCTGTAGGGAGGGGGTGAGCTCTTTGGCCTCCTGGGGCCAAACGGCTCAGGAAAAACCACGATGATTAAGATGCTTACAGGCCAGATAAAACCAACGTCTGGTTCCCTCAGGGTTCATGGAGTGTATGTTCTTGAAGACCCAATCAGGGTCCGGGAACTTGTGGGTGTTATTCCTGAGCAGGAGACTCCTCCAAGTTTTCTGACGGCCGAAGAGTATCTCCACTTTGTTGCAAAGGTCAGGAAAATGAAAGATTACGAGGCAATTTGCGAGAAATGGTTTGAATTCCTCGATTTCGAGGATCAGAAAAACTCCCTTTGTAAAGACCTATCAAGAGGGACAAGGCAGAAATTGATGTTTGCGCAGGCTTTCCTGCATGAACCTGAACTTGCCATTATTGATGAACCCCTTATCAACCTCGACCCTGTAATGCAGCGCAAGGTAAAGGATTTTCTTTCAGGCTACGTGAGAAATGGAGGAACGATCTTTATTTCGACGCATATCCTCGAGATTGCAAAACAGATCTGCACCATCATTGGAATAATTTACAGAGGAAAACTGGTCTATACAGGCCGCCTTGATGATCCTGTTCTCGAAGGCAGGAATTTTGAAGAATTCTTCCTCAACCTGGTAAGCCGGCCAGTGAACTCTGATGAATGTGCGAGTATACCTGCACAGTATGCGTGATAATAAAAGCAAGAACAAAACTGGCAGGGGTTTTATGTTTGACATATTCAAAAGTATGCTTAAAGAAGAATGGCGGATGCACTCGAATTTTTTCGGGAATATGGGTTTCTCCCTCTTTCCGGTCTTTATCTTTCTGTTCACCTTTCTCGTAAGCCTGATTCTGCCCATTTTCAGGGAAATTTTTACGTATACCCAGATAGCCCTGGGGATGCACTACCTCTTTTTGCTTCTTGGTGGCATGGTAGGAGCCTTCGGGCTTATAGGCAGGGAGTTTATGAATCGGCGTTTCGGGCAGGCAAGCCTTATCGCATATTCTTCAAGGACACTTCCGGTTTCCGAGAGACTTATCTTTGCAAATTTCCTCGTAAAAGACATAGTGTATTACTTTGTCTTCTACATACTTCCTTTCATTGTGGGTTTTGCGCTTGCTGCGGCTTTTGTCCCGGTTGGAGGTTTCCATTCCTCTGTTACCCTTCTCATCCTCCTCCTTACACTTTCACTTTCTTTTATGATCGGACTCTCGCTGGTATTTTTCCTATCTACGATTTATGCATATTCCGGAAAGCTATTGATTTCGGGCTTACTGGCTAGTTTCATTTTCTTGCTCTTTATTTCAGGGAATCTGGATTCCAACAGTTTTTACAGTCTACCAAGCCTTTCTTTTTTCCTGCTTCCTTCAAAAAACCAGTTTCTGCTTTCTTCCGTGCTTATAATTGTGCCTTCGGTTTTATCCCTGCTTTTCCTGAAGGTAGACTTTCCCCAGGCTAAAAAGAGCTTTCCAAACTCATTTTCTAAACTTTGCAGGGAGTTTGGTTCTTACAGGTATGCAGCTTTTGTTGCAAAGGATCTCCTTGACCTGAAAAGGAGTGAAGGAGGGTTCGGAAAGTTAATATTTTCCTTCCTGCTTCCTGCGATTCTTATCTGGATGCTCCTTTCAGCCCTGGGAACAGTTCTCCCGGCTTTGAATACTTTAATCCTGTTTTCCCTTGTCCTGGGAGTACTTTCTTCCTCAATGTATAACTGGCTTACAGAATACGATATCTTTGCCTCGTATGCTTTCTTTCCCCTGAAGGTTTCGGACATGATAAGGAGCAAACTTAACAGCTACCTTTTCCTGAATCTGGTTCCGCTTCTACTGCTTGTCCCTCTAACCTTCACAAAAGACCCTGAAGTTTTGCTGCCAGCCCTGCTGCTTTTCATCTCTATTTCCCTTTATATGGTTTCAATACTTATTTACCTGACAGGTCTTTCCCCTTCCATAAACCTCTACAACGGCAGGACTTTTGCACTTTATACGCTGTCTGTAATGCCACTCTTGATGGTGAATATTATCCTGTCGATGTTCGGATTCTTTTATGTGTTTGTAAACCTCCTGCTTCTGCCTCTTGCCTTCTACCTGCTCGGGAAAAGCTTCAGGAAATGGGATGGGATTGAAAGCCCGCGTTTTTGACGATGCCTGCTGGTTGAATAGAGATCAATTATTTGCATAGCGCAGGGGCAAAGGATAGAACTTGCCGCGGATAAAAGCCTATTGAAAAAATGGCTCTGTAGAAATCCTCTAAATTCTGTTTTTACCCAAAAATTATAAAAATAAAATTGTAAAAATGCTCCTTAATTTTTTTGTCCACACAAAAAACAAAGGAGCAATTGCTATTGTCATCAAATAAGTATATTAAATTTATTGATCTCAGTCTTAAAACGGTTCAGTCTTCCAGACTGAACCTTTACTCCTGCAAATATTCCAAACGTGTTTATACTCAACATCAGCTTCTTGTTCTTGTTTTATTGAAGGAGTATATAAGTACAGACTACCGTGACTTTGTAGAACTTGTTGACCTCATGAACAATATAAAGGAAAAACTTGACCTTGATAAGGTTCCTCATTACACTACTCTTCAAAAGTTTGTGTCCAGAATTCCCTCTTCATTGTTTAACCTAATTTTGTCAAAAACTCTAAAACTATTTTACTCACATGGAGAAAAAGTTCTCATTACGGCAATTGATGCAACAGGATTTACGAGTTCTTATGCAAGTCATTATTATTCTAAGAGAACAGGGAAGCTCCGAAGGAGCTTCCTTAAAACTTCAATATCAGTAGACACTATTAAAAAAGTAATATTAGGATGGAAAATTAGCCAAAAAACAGATCATGATGTCAAGCATGCAAAGACTCTGATAAGACAATCAAACAAGTCAAGAAAGTCTCAATGTTATGTGATGGATAAAGGATATGATTCCGAAGAAATTCATACTCTAATAAGAGAAGAGATAAAAGCAGATTCAATAGTACCTTTGAGAGAAAGAAAAAGAAAGAGAATAAACGGAAAATATAGAAAACAATTAAACAAAGACTTTGATAAGATCAAATACAATAGAAGGAATATAGTAGAGACAATAATATCTGTTGTAAAAAGAAAATTTGGAGAAACATTAAGAGCAAGAAAGGTTAGAAATCAAGTAAAAGAAGTAAAAGTTAAACTAATAGTCTATAATATAAACAAAAAAGTAATACAATTATTATGGATTAAATTAAGGATTTCTACAGAGCCGAAAAAATTATAATCGATTTGTAACCTTTATGAATCTGATTTTTTGACATAAAATATTCTGAGACTCTTTTGACACCTGTTTTCGCAATAGTTTTCTCTTACATTATTTTAGTAGATTGGTGATAATTATTGTTAATAGTAATCATTAATATCATTTTTAATAACATTAATAATAATTTAATAGTAAAGTTATTAATTATTATTTAATAGTAAAATTATTAATTGTTATTAACAGTTCTTTTAACAACTGTTTTTAATATTGGCTTTGATATTCGCTTTTTAGGAGCTTTTTTGAGATTAAGTTGCGTAGACTTGAAGTGCCAAGGCTGGAAATTGACAGGTCAAATTAGAGATTAACAAGTTGTTGAAAAATACAGAGTGAGTTAAGAATTAATGCATCTATTCTTTTATAGGAATATCAGACAATCAAATTTTTGGACAGGAAACTTATTTATAACTTCGTGACAGTATAATCAGATACTTATAGAAAATATCGGTACAGAGATGTTTCTATATAGCAAAATGTTCTACAACAGCTGACGGTTCAAAGGCTGGGGCTGCCAGTGGAAAGCCGCAGGCAAAGACCCAAGCTGAGAAGCCGGCAAAGAAGAATGCCAAACCATCAAAAAAAGGAAAAAAAGGAAAGTGATTAATGTAAGTCAATTCCTCAAGCAGTAGCTTATCATCAACCGATATCCGGAAAATACATGGAGCATACCCGGAAAATACATGGAGCACACCAAAAGATATGGAGCAATAAATTTTAACGCCTCTTATGTAGTACAAAATTTAAAAAATACTATGTGAAAGGTAATAAAATAGATAAGCTACTGCCTGATATACTTCCCTTAAACCCGAATTTTAAGTTATTTATAACAGGTTTTTGGGCTGTTTATGTGCGGGCAACATAGGCAGCCTCATAGTATTGATAAGGATCTGGCTTTGAATATCTTTTGCCCTTTCAATCACGAGTTCTTTTCCTTTCTGCGTGAGAGCAAAAAGCGGGATTGCAGCCGCAACCTGCACAAGAGGTTTTGCAAGTTCCCGGATATATCTTGAAGCACAGCTGATTACAATATCCGAATTTTCCAGAATACCCTCAGCTTCTTCTTTGCTGACTCCTGTAACATGTACAGCAATTATTATAAGGTCAAGCCCGAGTTCGGTTTCAAGCTTTCGCAACTCTTTTGCGGTTTCCGCAAAAGCCACGGTTACTGCAATCTTTCGGTACCCAAGTTCGGCAGCTTTCCTTGCTCCTCTAACAGGGTCAATAGCAGCAGTTGAAGGATCGAGTACGGTTCCGCCAAGTTTCTGGATTCCATCAATTATGCCACCGATTGGCTCAGTTTCTATAAGGCCGGACATCCTGCCCCCTATACCCTGGACAAGTGCAGGGTTGCTGGCAATGACAGTGCCTGCCCCGTCACAGGCAGTTACGGTCGTATCAAGAAAACCACACCTGAGACCGGACATCACGATTTCCGACGCCCCGAAAGCCACATAGGTATCAAGCTCAAAGAGTTTGCGCCCTGGGGTGAACATTCCTACATCACGAATCCGGGACTCAATATTCTTTTTAACCTCTTCCCTGGTGATATTCTGGACTCCTCTCAGCTTGGCAAAAAGAGGGCACCAATCGATTTCCGGTTCCCCAACTTCTACAACCCTGCCGTCTTTTACGACGACTCTTGCTTTTCCCAGCAGTTCCATTACATGAGGCATATAAATACACTTCACTCTCGTATTATTTTAGAAAAAATTGTTTTATTAGATGAAAATATATCCTATTAAAAGGAAAATAAGATTAAAGAAATTGAATTCTAATAATTAGATTAAAAGAAAAACTAAAAAGAAAATGGTGACAATTTTGAGAGCCGTTCTTATTTCAACTCTCTTGGCTGTTTGTTTTCAGGCAGCACCGGCAGAGGCATGGTGTTTATCAGAAGCGGGCTTTTGATATCCTTTGCCCTTTCTACTACAAGTTCCTTTCCTTTCTGGGTAAGGGCAAAAAGCGGGACTGCTGTTCCAACCTGGGCAAGTGGCTTTACGATATCCCGCACGTATTTTGAGGCGCAGCTAGTTGTGATGTCGGCGTTCTCAACAAGAACCCTGGCTTCTTCTTCGTTAAAACCTGTGGTATGCACACCAATTATTATAAGGTCAAGCTCGAGTTCGGATTCAAGCTCTCGTAACTCTTTTGCGGTTTCTGCGAAAGCCACGGTTACTGCGATTTTTTTGTATCCCAGTTCGGCTGCTTTCTTCACGCCTGCAACCGGGTCCATTTTTGCAGTCGAGGGGTCAAGCACAATCCCGCCGCGTTCTGAAATCCCGTTGATTATTCCGTCAATCGGCTCGGTTTCGACAAGCCCTGACATCCTGCCTCCCATGCCCTGAACAAGGATGGGGTTATTGGAGATAACTGTTCCTGCCCCTTCGCAGGCGGTCACGGTTGTATCAAGCAAACCCCTGATCAACCCTGTCATCATAACTTCCGACGCCCCGAACCCTACAAAGTCTTCAAGTTCCAGCCTGCGTTTATCCGTGAACATCCCGAAATCGGCTATCCTGAACTCCATATTTTTCCTGACTTCTTCCGGGGTTATCTTCTGGATTCCGCGTATCTTGGCAAAAAGGGGGCACCAATCGATTTCAGGTTCCCCTACTTCAATAACCTTCCCATCTTCTACGACTACTCTTGTTTTCCCAAGCAATTCTATTATATGAGGCATGGCTACTCCTTCATATTAGCAAAATAACATTATTAAGGAACTGAGATCCGATAAAAATAGCATTTAAGGTTTGTGTCTATATATATAATAGCTTTTGGATTTAGGGTTTTGATTTGAGCCATGTCTGTTTAATATTTTAATTGATTCAACCTTATTTCTACTTTTTAGGTTTCCACCTGCTAAAGATAGTCTGAAAGCTTTTTGAAACTGGAGGGCAGCCTGGAGCTTGAGAATTGCTAGAGGTTGGATAATAGCTTTAGTTTTCATTGTCATCAGTTCCATCAAGCTCTTTCAATTTCTTCTCGCAAATACTAATTATCCTTGGATCTTCAATTGCTTTTCCAATAGATAGAGATTGCTTCAAAAATTCAATTGCTTTTCTGGGCTCCCCCAGATCACTGTATGCTAACCCCAGATTTCCAAGGTGATTTCCTTCTCCTCTCCTGTCTCCTGTTTCTCTGGAAATCTTTAAAGCCTGTTCGTAATACTCAATCGCCTTTCTGGGCTCTCCCAGATCACTGTATGCTAACCCCAGATTTCCAAGGTGATTTCCTTCCCCTCTCCTGTCTCCTATTTCTCTGGAAATCTTTAAAGCCTGTTCATAATATTCAATTGCTTTTCTGGGCTCGCCCAGATTACTGTATGCAGTCCCCAGATTTCCAAGAACAGCTCCATGAGTCTGTTTGTCTTTGAGAACTGGTTTGTCTTTGAAATGGTCATCAGGAAGTAATTTTTTGTAAATATCAATTAGTGTTCTTGGATTCTCCCAGAGATTCAGAAGAGATGGGAGATTGTATCTCCATATGATATCGGCTGCAAAATCATACTCTCCAGCTTCGCAAGCGTGGTAATGGGCCTCGATTACTGGTTGAAGGTCTTCTTTCTTGGTGGGATTTTTTGGTAGTGGAAGAGAAAGGTAGTATTTTACTGCAAGCATATGTGCTTCTTTTTTGTCTTTGAGATCCCCATAGGAAAATTCCTGAATTAAGGGGTGTAGCCAGTAACTTCCATTATGGTCGGTTTCGAGAAGGGACTTATCGACGAGTTTCTTAACAATGTCTATTGAGGTATTTTCTGTAAACATATCTTTGAGACCTTTCATACTCACAAGCTCACGATAGACTGAAATGCGCTCAAGAAACTCTTTTTCATCTCCTGCTAATTTATCGAATAATCTTCTCGCCTTTTTGATAGTATCCTCTTTTTCTTTTTGATACATATTTAAATCGGCAAGTATGTCTTTTGCCCCAAATCTTTTTACAAGCTCCACAAGCAATTTCAAGGCAAGAAGATGACCGTCCACACCTGTAGCCAGTTCTTCCAGCTTTTGAGGTTCTACTTCACCAAGCCCATTTCTAGCAAGGTAATCAACTGCAAAATCCGTTCTCAAACCATTGAGATGCTGTTTTTCTTCATCTTCCACCACATCTATCAGACTTTCCCCGTTTTCGAATATGGGCAGAACTCGACTTGTTATAATGACTTTTGCGTTGTGGGTATTGTGTCGCAAGGAAAAAAAGAGGAGTTCAATTTCTTTGTCAGTATAATTTTGGTCTGCAAGAATGGTGCTCAAATCATCGAAAATTAGCCAGATTTCGCTCCTTCTATGAAGTTCGCCGGTGAGTTTGTCAATATCAATTTTTCCGGGTTCTCTTCTCTCCGCTTTAAAAGATACAATTTCAGGAGCATTCATGTAAGCAGCCAGTTTCTCAAGAATATCACTCAGTTTTGCATCCTGATTATCATGGAAGCTGAACCAGAAAGGCTCAGGGACGTTTACAGGTCTGAGGTCTACAAGAGCTCTTGCTAGAGTGGACTTGCCGACACCACCAACTCCGCTGATTAGTAAAATTTGGTGACTTTCAAGGTATGTAAGGGCTTTTATTAATTCTTCTGAACGGTTTTCGCTAACGAACTCCTTCAATCGTCTTGGATACGGCGGTAGTGTTGAAGGATTATAGCGACTCAGGATTTCCTGATTTACCGTTTCTTGTCGCTTTTGGTCAAGGTACTCGATGATCTTGACAAATTCGTCACCTGAAGGCGTGTTGAAGTTGAAAAAAGTATTGTAGTTTCCCACCGCGAGTTGATCAACATTCTATATATTGAAATTTATGATTAGTCGAATTTCCTTAACAAGGTCTGGATTCTCTCTTAGCAGTTTCAGGATCTCCTGCTTAAGCTCTTCTTTTGCTTTAGGATCATCGGGGCTTTCAGAGACTTTTTTAAGCGCTTTTTCAAGGGATTCACCCATTTTAGGACTTATTTTGTCCAGCAAAGTCTTTGCTCTCTTCCAACTTTCGGAACCGAGTTTTTCAATGCCTTTTTCTAAAAGCATATCTTTGCTTTTATCTACTACAGCTTTGCCTCCCGCATAGATAAATGGCAGGGCTGGAGCGAGAATATTTGTTGCTTGCTGGGCTAAGAAAGCTAGATCCATAAACTCCTCCGAATTCTTTTTGACATTGGAGGCATTACAAAATAAATCTTGCTGTTTTGAGCGGATGAAAAGAAGAAATTTTAGATCTTTGACTTTTCCAGATCACGATTAGATAAATTTACAAATTTCAACTTTTTTGCAAAATTTTCGTGAAGGCCGCTCTCCTTCGTCGAAAGTGGACGTATTCTGGTTCTGAAAGATGAATCCCTTGGTTCTGCCTTCTTGAATAAGGAAATAAATTAATTTAAAAGTGCTGCTGGAAAAAGAAGGTAGTAAGAATCCAATAAGGAAAAATATATAGACTGATAAAAATTAACTGCCCAAATTTAGTTAACTTACTCCAAAGGTTTCTAATATAAATAAGGATAATTATAACATTAGTAGCAAGGGTTTACACTTAATTTTTAGAAAAAAACAAAAGAATACTGTCTTGAAGATATTAAAGAGACTCTATCCTTTTAAATTTAATTCTTCTTTTTTAAATGTAATCCTTTGCGGAAATAAGTATCTTTGCGGAAATAAGTATATATCTGGGGGATATGGTACATGAAAAATCATATACTGATTATACTACTTGGCGTTTTGTTCACATTGTCAATGGGAACTGCCCTTGCACAGGATATGGAAGCAAATGACACAGAGGCTTTTCAACAGGCTTTAGAACAGGATGGATTCACAGTACAGGAAGGTGAACTGGCTTACTTTGATTTACTCAGGTTATTGGAGGAAGGAGTATTGCCTTCTGCATACGGAAATAATCCTACCACAAAATATGTGATATATTTTGTTCCACCGGCTCCAGGTTATGAAGTAGAGGAACAGATGTCTGAAATAGCCAGTACGCTTGGGGTGAGCGGGAACACAACTCCATTCTGGAACCTCCGTCCTGATGAAGCCGTTGTTTTCGTAGGAAGAACACCACCGGAATGCAGATACTTCAGTTATGATAATATGTTAATGCACAGAACAATTGGGAATGAGAGAAGATGGATCTTTTCCAACTTAGTAGATACGATAAACAACCTTGTTATCAAAACCGAAGGAACGCCAGATGGAGCTTCCGGAGATCCTTTCAACCAGACTACAATAATAATCATTACTGCTGATAGAGGCATTGACCAGCGCATCCGGGATGCTGCCGAGTCTGCAGGATACTCAAACAATACAATTAACACCCAGGTGCTGCCCTCGGTCATGCTGAACATGGGTTTGGATAATGATTCCGATACATTTGCATCATTTCTCCGCCCAGCCTTATTCAATGATACCCAGGCTGGTGACGATTACATTAATAACACACCTGCAACTATTTTCCGTATTACTCCCAACAATACAACAGAACTGGATCCATATGATTATCCGGAGTTAAGAATCCGCGGAACCGGACAAACAGAGTTTGAGCTTATGGATGATCTCGAAGAGCTAAGGGTTGCAATTCTCGAAAAATACAACAAGTCAAATGCAACAGAGCTCCCGACCAGTCAGGGAGCCCCTGTAGGGAGTGATGCTATTCAGAGAGGAATCAATGGAGTAGGTCCTACCAACGATGCATGCTATCTATGGTCAGCAAACCAGACTATCTTTTCGCCGACACCTCCTTTCTTTGACACTTCGGAATACTATCCTTTCCTGCGAGACCCGGCAATTACTTTAGGTAATGATACCGATGAATTCATAATTGTATATGGGGTCAACCATGTAGCTGCAGGAAAGGCGACGTACTCTAATTTTGCAATATACGGAGCTGATGTGTTTAACGGCGTTATAGCAATCACAAATGAGGATTTCAATGGATCTGCTGAGGAATACCTCCCTGATAATCCCAATGCGAAATATCTTTATGTCTACAAGCTATCCAGAAACTGCAGTGAGGATGATCAATACTGCTACGAAGTTCCTTATGGTCAGGGAGTTCACGGTATAGAGCTGGATCAGCCGCTTTTCATTGGCTGGAGAGCCTACCTGGAAAACGCTACAAAAATCGGGCCAGCTTACTCAGAGATCGTGTACGATAGGGCTATAAAGTTTGATCCAGAAAGTTAAGGTAAAATAAGGAAATGGAACTGAATATAGGAACGTTAAGGCGAGTTTAAGCTCTGGTTGAGGCGTATTACCTCCAAAAAAATTTTTTCATTTTTTTATGTTTTACTATTTTTAGATTTCCACTTTATAGTCAGGGATTTTTAGTTTCATCAAATACTTTGTGGTTGTCTGGGTTCTAGAAATCAGTGATTCAAAACTGTTGTTGTTTAAAAAAAGAAACTATACATTGCTCAACGGAAGAAAAAAAAGTTGAAGGAATCAGAGAATAGAAATCCTCTAACCATTTAAGTTAGTAAACAATGACTCTAAACTGTGCAGAGTTCAGAGCTGCGGGCGCCTGTCGATGATTCTCTTTGCCTTGCCTGCAGTTCTCTCGATGCTGCCTTTCTCAAGGAGTTCGACGTTTGTGCGGATGTTTAGGACAGACTTGAGTTCACGCTGGACGTAGTCCTGGACGGCTTTGAGGTCTTTGAGTTCGCCGGTAAAGGCATTGTCTTCTAGCTCGACTTCGATTGTGAGTTCGTCGAGCATGTGTTTGTTGCGGTCAAGAATTAGCTGGAAGTGATCGCCCACCTGCGGAATCCGGGAGATGACGTCCTGGATCTGGGAGGGGAAAACATTGATTCCTCTCACGATCAGCATGTCGTCGGCCCTGCCCATGAGGCGGGAAATTTTTGTGGTGGTTCTGCCGCAGTCGCATTCGGATTCAAGAAGTTTTGTCATGTCGCCTGTGCGGTACCTGATGTTGCAGAAGCCTTCCTTGTTGATGGAGGTGAGGACAAGTTCTCCTTTTTCGCCTTCTGAGACCTGCTCTCCGTTTTCATCAAGGACTTCAACAAGAAAATTATCGCTCCAGATGTGCAGCCCGTCCTGCTCCTGGCACTCAAAACCTATTCCAGGCCCGAACATCTCGGATAGTCCGTAGCAGTCATAGGCTTTGAGGTTGAGCCGCTTTTCAAGCTGTTTGCGCGTATTTTCCGACCAGGACTCACCACCGAAGATAGCGGCTTTCAATGAGAGTTTGTCTACAAGGTCGAGTTCTTCAGCCGTTTCGGCAAGGTAAAAGGCATACGAGGGCGTACAGTGCACAGCTGTTACCCCGAAGTCGACCATCATCTCTAGCTGCCGGGCGGTATTTCCGGTTGCAGCCGGCACGATCATTGCGCCCATCCTTTCAACGCCGTAGTGGAAACCCAGGCCTCCTGTAAAGAGCCCATAATTCATGGAGTTCTGGATTATATCGCCTGCAGAAAGCCCTATCATTGTGAGATCTCTGGCAATCAAATCCGACCAGGTCTCGATATCCTTTGCCGTATACCCTACGACTGTGGGCTTCCCGCTTGTGCCGGACGAGGCGTGGATACGCACTATATCTTCTTTTCTGGCAGCAAAAAGCCCAAAAGGATAGTTTTCCCGAAGGTAGGCTTTTCGGGTAAAAGGCACTTTACGGATATCATCGAGAGTTTTAATATCCTCGGGAGTGACTCCAGCTTCCTTGAATTTCTGCCTGTAAAAAGGAACATTTTCATAGACCAGCTTTAAGCTCCGTTGAAGGCGTTTAAGCTGTAATTTCTTCATTTCTTCGGGATTCATTGTTTCGTATTTCGGCTGCCAGTACTTCATTAACAGAACCTTCTTTTTTATTTGTGAAACCGTTCTCAGGTCATAAATTTTAATGTATAAGTGCCATGCCTCTACATGGCATGATATATTAAATAATCTAATCAGTAATATAAAATGTTTGGAAAAATCCTTCTGTACTGTAATCGTTACTAGATATAAACGTTGTTAAGGTGAAGAGGTTTTAAATTATGGAGTTAGCAGATTTAAAAAAACCGAATTTTATTGGTTGCGTAGGATTCGGCAGTTTAGATCCCAGAAAAAAGCAACACTATTTTCTGAGAGTAATACACATCCTCTTTCTCAAAAGTAGTCTTAACTAATAAACTAATTATACAATGTTTTGTAAAATCATAATATGAAAAAAACAAATAAAAAAGAAATTTAAGGTATTTTAATTAATACTTGAGCGGACTAGAACCATATCTTGTGCCAGTTCTTCTTTCGCCTTCTTCTCTTGCTTCAAATTCATGTACTTTTGCCTTAGATTCGTATACTTTTGATTTAAATCCTTCCACTTTTGCTTTAAGCCCCTCTGCTTTTGTTTTAAAGCCCTCTGCCTTTGTTTTAAAAACTTCTACTCTTGTTCTAGATCCTTCTGTATTTCTTTTAAATGAACTGCATAAACAGCAGCCTTCTTTACAGTGTGAGATGTGTATATGTTTTATAACACTGACAAGCCCTATTGCGGCTAAGATATAAACTACTACTTTCTTAAGTGTATTCATGGTAATCCCCCAAAATTATTATTGCATCTTTTGTTTATTAAGTTTATTCATAAAATGATAAAGTTCTTATGAGCCAGAGAAGGCTACTAACCATATATCAAGTCTTGATGTGTATACGTTTTACAACATAAACAAGCCCTATTGCGGCTAAGATACCAATTGCTATTTTCTTAAGTGTATCCATGTTAATCCCCCAAAACTATTATTGTATCTCATTGTTTATGAAGTTTATTCATAAAATGATAAAGTTCTTATGGGACAAAGAAAACTGCCAACTATACATCAAGATTTACTGACTATTACCAGGTTGACATAAAAGCTAAAAATTAAAAAAGCAGTTATGACAGGACTCCGAAACAATTCAAAATCAGTCCTGTCACCTGCTCATAATTATCTTACATCAATTATTTCTCTGGCTCCCTGAAACTTACTGAGTAAGTAAAACTATTGACATTTTTCGGGAGAATTGAAAGTTCCCAGGTTCCGATTGCTCCGGGTACTTCATAGGTTCCAGTGTATTGTTTGACGCTGTCATAGATTAGATCATCTTCCATTGCCCAGACTGGGTAATAGGACGTCTGAGCAGATACGCTGCCACCCTGAGTTTTTTCTACAAGGGTCAGATTAACAGGATTTGAATTGCATTTCAGGTTAATTTCAAAAGATGGTTCTTCCTTTTCCGGGGAGATGCGCACCATTGAGCTAGGGTCATCAATATCAGCCGAAACTTTAATCGTTATTGGGTCTACGGTTTTAGTGTTAAAGGTTTTTACGAAAGGAACGGAAGGAGGTTCATTACACCAGCTTTTATGACTGAAGGCGCAGAAATCTCTATCAGGTCGCTACTGAAAGCGGGTTCAGGAACATGTTCGATGTCCAGTATTTTCGGATCTATAGTTACATCTTTGCTTGCTAAATTTTTAATTTTTATCTTGTATACATATTCCTTTCCTGGATCAACATTATCGAAAATGAAGGCTTTCTGAAACTCAAGCTTAGGCACTGTGATCTCGAGATCCAGTACATTAACATACTGGGATGTGCCGTATTCTTGAGGATACGTGTCATTTGTAAAGATTATCTTAGCATAATATACTCCGCTGTTTGCATCCTCAGGCACATTTACTTCAACCGCAAAGTTCTGTTTTATGCCCGGATCTGCAGTCACTTTTGTCGGGGATATTGTAATCCAGCTTTTGTTGAGGGAGTAGATACTGCCAGGCACAGTCATAACTTTCGGAGCTACATTGAGCTTTTTGTTACCTTCGTTCGTGAAACTGACATTGAAGGTCTCACTGCTTCCCGGCGTGAGATACACAGAATAATAGGTCGAGTTTATTGTGTGTAGGGTGTAACCTTCGTTGTCTGCTACCGGTTTAGAGATATTAGAATCTTCGCAAGTTCCGTTCTCGCAGGTTACATTTCCGGTAAGCTTATCAGGCTGAGCAAACGAAACCGGTATTAACACCAGGCAAAGTAGTAAACATAAGAATTGAAATGCTAATTTTAATGCAATATTTTTACCCATACTTCTGACTCCTTTCATTTATTTATGAATAATATTCACCAGTAATGTTCATGAGCAAGCCTGGAACTCGAAATGACCTCTCCAAGTCCCATTCCCATTTTGTAAGTAATTGATCGAGTCTCCAGATTCCGGGTTTCAATCGCGTATTCCAAACCGATTGAATCACGAACTTTATAACTTCTATACATATAATTTTTATGAAAAATGTTTCTGGCAGTTAACACATAAATCAACTTTATAAAAAGTCAGAATTGAGATTAAGCAGTGCGCTAGAAATATTATTGGAGCAGAAATGAGTATAAACGTGGTAGTACACTATTGAATGAAACTTTACTTGTTGCTCCCTGCGGGATGAATTACTGCATTTGCATGGTTTACTTAAGGAAGAAAAATGAGTGGTCCGGCTGTAGATTGACGTTAACAAAAACCGGTTCATAGGATAATTCCGGATAAAAGGGAAGTTTTAAAGAATTAAGTTAGAACCGAAGCATTACTTTTGGAGAGTCAATCGAAAATTCGAAGCTATTTCCAAAAACAAAAAGGTAATTTTATTAGTGAACCCATTCCAAAACCAAAAATATTTCTCAAATCAATAAGAATTCCCAGAACAAATTTCGTGACATAAACTCGGTTGGTTATTGGGGATTTGATATCATGGGACTCAATTTTGAGTTTTAGGATCAACTCATAAATAAAAAATAGATAAAAAAATAGAAGTTATTAGTAGATTTTTAACTTTTTAAATCTACTTAATAACAATATTCTTATGGACCCACAGCTTACCAACACAACCTTCACACTTAATAGTCATACAACTGATGTAAAAACCAGTCTTTTTATACTTATGTACCGGGTTTTTCAATGCTGGGGTTATTTTTGTTCCTTCGAGATGAGTCCCGTCACCAAAGTCCCATCTAATATACGTCACTTTACCTTTTGAGAGGTCCTTAAACTGCACTACTCGTGGATCACTACTTGAAGCGGCTACTGCTGTATAATCAATACGATTATTCCCACTGGATATACGGGCTGTTGCTGGAGGAGTCCCTGCGCCTAGGGGAGTGGGGGTTACGATACATTTTGCATAGACTCCTTCAGACAATAGAGTCAACATCAACAGCGTGGTGAGAACAATCGCTGTCATTCTCCATAAAGACTTTCTATTATTTTTCATATTTTCCTCCTATGTTTTTTAGTTTAACCAAGAGATTGGTAAGTAGAAACAACAGGAGAAATTATCATATAAACATACTTATTTTCAGAAAATAAAATAAAAGTCCTGATACAAATTTAAAGCTTTATAATGCTTTATTATCCTTTTTAAAAGATTAGAAAAAAGAAAAATTCTTTGATACTGTTCTCAATCGTTACAGACTCAAAATTAGAGATTATGGGAAGGTCATGTAATAAAAAATCTTAAGAAAACTCTTTACTTTAAGTAATAATCTATAAAACTTTCAAAATTTATTAGAGCAGCATCTATTTCTCAGGAATCTGGCTATAACTCGTTACGCAATATCGAGAGTCTTGCTCCTAGGCAGACCTTAACGTAGTATTTTAATAAGCCCTGGAAATCCAATAAATCAGGTCAGAACAAAATCTGCAGGTTGATAAAAGCTTATGATAAAAGCAGGCAGTTCCTTTTTTCATAATGGAAAACATGGTACTATCGGTGCGGTTATCTCGCTCAAAGGAGTGTTTTATGCGGTTACAGTTTCACATATCTTCGAGGGAAAAAGAGACCGCCTGACCGTTGATGGAAAAACACTCGCTGTTACTAGAATTTTAGAAGACCATCACCTAGCCCTGATAGAGCTTCCTCCCGGTAGCGAGATTGAAATCACGGAATTTGGCAGCCCGGCTGAACTTGAACTGGCTAAGCTCATTAATGATACCCGTACTATCCATTACTGCAGGGTAGCTAATTCTGGGGCTTCATTGCTTTTCCTGGGTTTCCAGTGCCATGACATGCCGGCTCCGGAAGACAGCGGCTCTCCTATCGTACAGGAAGGGAAAGTAATAGGTATAATGACTTCGGCAACCCTGGACACCTGCATGGGGTTTGCGATCTCGTCTAAAATTCTCAGAAACCTGAAAATATAACGGTGCTGCAGAATTGAGTCTCTGGAACCCCCAGTCCTGTATAAAGGGCAGCTATCGTGCTTTCTACAATGCCTATTCTTCCGGGCAGGAAAAAGATTTTCCCAGAAGAAGAGGAAGCCAATACCCAACGACCAGGATTTCTGGCCCGACAGGATATCTGCAGCTATGAAGAAAGAAAAGGGTCAGCAGTTATACAGGGTTTTCTCAGACCAATATAATTGAGCAAAATATCACAGCCTTTAATTATTATTAAGGAGAATTCTCTCTCATGACAGAAGTTATATATCTACTTTTTCCTATTTCTTATGCCGTTCTTAATGCAGCCTCTTTTACACTGTATGGAATGGATAAATTCAAAGCGAAAAACGCAGGGTGGAGAATCTCTGAGCAGAACTTGCTGATTGCTTCTCTCTTCGGTCCGATAGGTGCACTGCTCGGGATGCAGCACTTCAGGCATAAGACCCAGAAGCCCATATTCAAAATTCTTGTACCTGCCTTTGCTGGAGTTCACCTCCTGCTTGTGCTCTGGATCAATCTGTGACAGTTCTTATAATTAAATAGCGAAGTCAAGTGGCGTCTATAACATTCGTAGCTTCCAGAACAAATCTTGACAACAGTATAGTTTATAAGTTAAAAAACATAATCAGAGGATGTATTATGAGAGAGGTGACGGATTCGTCCCACCTCGGAGAAGGCGCGAGCTCTCCTTCGCCCTATTAAAAATACAGAATTCGCCTGCAAGGCGATGGGAGATTTGAATCTGTTCTCTCATATCTGTTATATTAGATCTGTTTTGGTGATCTCTTGCCCTCAAAAATCAGCCGTGAAACCTTTATCCAGTCTATTGCAGACCTTTTGCGAAAAGCGGAAATCGAACTTCCTGAAGATGTGGTGGATGCACTCAGAAAAGCCGAAACCGCCGAAGAAAACTCTGTTGCAAAATCCCAGCTCCAGGCAATCCTGAAGAATATTGAGATTGCAAAAAAGCATGGAGTTCCCATGTGCCAGGATACGGGTATAATGATCTTTTTTGCAGAGATTGGAAACGAATTTCAGCCAAGTTTTGACATCGAAGCTGCGATTCAGGAGGCTGTAATCCTTGCGACAGCTAAAATTCCACTCCGCCCGAATGCTGTAGATCCATTGTCCCGGAAAAACAGCGGGAACAATACAGGGACTGGAATTCCGGATATTCACTGGAAGCTCGTTCCCGGAAATCATTTAAAAATTACTGTTGCTCCCAAAGGCGCAGGCTCGGAAAACATGAGCTCTTTGCGGATGTTTAACCCGACAGATACCGGGAATATCAAAAACTTTGTACTCGAGACCATAGTGAATGCCGGAGGGATGCCCTGCCCTCCTTTGACCATAGGAGTCGGAATTGGGGGTTCTTTTGATGCAGCAGCCAGGCTTGCAAAAGAAGCTCTGCTTGAGCCCCTTGACACCCAGATGGAAGGATTGGAAAGAGAAATCCTTGAGGCTGTAAACGCGCTCGGGATAGGCTGTATGGGTTTGGGAGGTAGCATAACCGCCCTTGCAGTGCACGTGAAAACTGCTCATTGCCACACCGCATCCCTTCCGGTTGCAGTAAATATCCAGTGCTGGGCAAACCGGCATGCTTCGATTGTTTTTGGAGGGGAAGAATAATGGAATATCACCTGAAAACCCCGCTGGAGATCGAAGATATAAAGAAACTCAACGCCGGAGACATCGTCTATATCTCGGGAGAAATCCTGACAGCCAGGGATGAAGCCCATGCAAGGATCCTTGAAATGGACGAAAAGCAAGAGAAACTTCCTTTCTCCCTTGAAGGGGCAGTAATCTATCATTGTGGCCCACTTATGCAGCAAACCGAGAACGGCTGGAAAGTAATTTCGGCAGGCCCTACAACCAGCGGCAGAATGTCAAAAATGACGCCACCTCTCCTGAGATCTCACGGAATTCGGGCAATTATTGGAAAAGGCGGTATGAAAGGCGTAACTGATGCCCTGAAGGGCAAATGTGTTTATCTGGCTTATACAGGCGGATGTGCAGCCCTTGCCGCAGAATTAATCAAGGAGGTAAAAGCAGTCCACTGGCTTGATCTTGGAATGCCTGAAGCTGCATGGGTGCTCAGTGTAGAAGAGTTCGGGCCGCTTATAGTAGGGATTGATGCAAAAGGAAAGGATATTTTCTCAGAGGTAAGGGAAAAAGCTCAAGAAAAGTTTGAAAAGCAGAAATAAACTCAAAAATGCCTTTTCACATCTCAGCAGTCTGCCGGATTCGTGATATCAGGAAAAAGGGTTCTGTAAAGCTCTCAGACAAGAGATATCATACATCTAATGGGCTTAATAATAATCATTCTCAAGCTGCCTGAAGGCGATTACAAGGGATTCCATTTTCTGAACAATAATTCTGCCGAGTAGGGAAAGTTCGTATACCTTATCTTCATGAATTACAAGCCCATTTTCTTTTAGCTTTTTTAGCTGGGGCAGGATTGCAACGGAGTTCGTACCAAGCTCACTATTGATTTCCTCAATTGTCCGGGGTTTCTCTTTGAGAAGGAGAAGCAAATCGGTCCTTTTTTCGGAAGAGAGAAGAACTGTGATCAGAGAAGATCTCATCACTTCTACTGTAAAAAAGATAGATATATAATTTTTCATTCTCATATAAAAATCTTTTAATAAATTAGCTTAAAATCTTTAACTGGCAGACAGACTCAGTTCTTTTAAATAAAACTGACACAAGAAAGGATAAATAAATTCTACCCTCAACAAGAGAAGTGAAAAAGATAAAAAGCGTTTTTCCCTGAGATAGAGTTTAGGGAAATTGATCCAGACCTAAACCTCAGAATTTTCCGACCTATTGACTTTTTTACTGTTCTGTTTGCGGAGACATCAGAATCTCAGGCGGCAGGAAGATTGAGATGATTATGCCCAATACCGCGACAATTACAAGCCCCCAGAGGGAGGCTTTTATCCCCACAATGCGGGCGATTTCATTGATCCTCAAGACATCCTGTGAAAGCTCAGGAGGAGCATCTTTCAGGATAGCCATCAGTTCTTCATCACTCAAAAAGATGGCATTTTCCTTTACTGCAGATATCGCAGAGGGCTTAATATCCTCCGGAATAACAGCGTTGTCATCTATGAGGGCAGTGGCTCCTACTATCAGACCTCCAATGACGATGGAACCCATCAGGGCAGTTCCTATAGACATGCCTAGGTTCTGGGAAGCGCTCATAAGGGCAGCTGTCTCGCTCGTTCTTTCAGGAGCTACCTGCGAAAGTACTAAGTTCATTACCTGGGGCGCTATAAGCCCCCCACCTATACCTATTAAGGCAAACCCGGTCAACAGGCCAAGACCTTTGACCTCCACATTGATGGTTGCTATAGCCAGAAAAAGCCCTGCAATAAGTATGAACAGCCCAGCCTGGATGATGCGCTTTGGGGCTATAAGGGCAGATAATCGGGATGCTGCAAGCGAAGCAATTAAAAGCGGTATGGAAAGGGGAAGGTAGAGAAAGCCAGTCTGCATCGCGTTAAGGCCCAGAGCGATCTGAAAGAAGAGAGCCATGCTGAACAGGAAACCTCCAAAAAGAAGGGTTTGGATCATCTGAGTAAAAACGCCTGAAGTAACCCCACGGTCCCTGAGCACATCGACCCTTATGAGCGGCATCTTTCCTTGATTAATGACGTGACGTTCCCAGAGAGCAAAGCACAGCAGGATAATAACCCCTGCTAAAATAAATACCGGGGTCGGGGAAAGGTCGAAAGGGGAAATTTCAACCCCTCCTATGTAAAAGGGCTGACGTGCCTTCCACCAGCCATAGGTTCCTGCCAGTAACACGCCAAAAACAACAAGTCCTACCCCAAGTGCAGAAAGTATTGTGCCAACTATATCCAGCTTTGGTCTCTTTTCAGTCTCAAGGGGCGCATCCAGAATGTACCGGCTTAACAACAGGACAAGAACCACAATCACAACCTCTCCGGCAAAAGCATACCTCCAGGTGTACGCAGTTGTCAGCCAGCCTCCTATAATGGGTCCAAGGGCAATTGCGCCTGCAACAATTCCTCCTATTATGCCATAAGCAAGGGCACGATCCTTTCCGCTATAGTTTGAAGTCACGAGCGTCTGGATAGCAGGCATGACAAAGGTTGCCCCAAAACCTTCGAGGATTGACCAGCCTAAAAACAGTACAGCCATTGTCGGGCTGATTGAAGTCAGGAGAGAACCAGTACCGTAGATAATTAGTCCCATCCTGAATGCCTTTCTTCTGCCAATAATATCTCCGATCTTTCCCCTGGTGATCATAAATGATGCCATTACAAGGGCATAGAGGGTAATGGCAGCCTGGACAGTAGCAACATTTGTATTAAACTCCTCTATAAGTGCCGAAATTGAAACGTTCATAATTGTTGTGTCAATAACGAGTATGAACATCGCAAGCACGAGTGCAGCGAGTACGGTCTTTCTCTCTATGTCACCGCCTCCTGTAAGTGAATATAAGGCACATAACCTGTGGCAAGAAGCTCAACTCTCCCGTTTACACCAGGCACTTCGGGGATAAGAACAGGAGGCGCGAACCTTTTTATGAATCTTAAAAATCGCAATCCATGCCACCTGTGTCTCCACCCCTTAATCTGTCCTGAATGCCTTTCTTACCCCCGGCAGCATGATGTAGATGAGGACAAGAGTGTTCACGATAACTGTAAAGTTTACATCATACCATGAACCGCCTGTGACCAGCACCACAAAACTTAGGCAGAGATTGAATATCGTAATAATTGCTAGGAATATCCAGGCCTGTCTGTCCACCTGCCAGAGCATATAAGCAACCCAGGTCCATACGTAGGCGAGCAGACCATACAATAGGGCATACCAGAGATTGAAAACACGGATTCCAACAGTCGTACCCAGATAAGGTAGAAAACCGAGAAACCGAAGCATTGTAATGGCATTTATAAATGCCAGCAGTACAGCCATAAACATTATAATAGTAACACCAATAGGTCTGTCTATTTCCCTATCTCCTTATATTTGTCCTGGAAAACTACTTTTCAGGTTGTCACTTTTAGCTTCACGATGACAGCTCTAAATCAGCCGATAATAAGGAAAAAACCAAGTGCCCACGGAAAAATGAAGACTCCTACTAGAGAGCTGGTTAGCAGGAGCAGGCAGAGGGTTATGGGACATCAGGGATTCCCAGCCTCCCTGATACAAACATGTTTTAGTCTGTCCCGAATGCCTCTCTAACTCCAGGCAGCATCATATAGATGAGGATAAGGGCGTTAATAATTATCGAGAAATTAACGTCAAGCCACGAACCGCCTGTGACCAGAATCACGAAATCCAGGCAAAGGTTAAATATCGCAATAACAGCCATAAACATCCAGCCCTGTGGATTTACCTCCCAGAGCATCTTAGCCACCCATGCCCATATGTAGGTCATCAGACCGTATAGCAGAACGTACCAGAGATTAAAAATACGTATATCCAGAGGCCCTATAAAGGGAAAAAAGCCAAGAAAACGAAGCGTTGCAATAGCGTTTAAAACTGCCAGCAATACAGCCAGGGCAGCTAGAATGGTAACACCAATAGGTCTATCCATATTCCTGTCTCCTTATTTTCTCTTTGTCTCCTATATTTAACTTGAAAAATCCTCCATCAGGCTCACGTTCTAAATCCTTCAATAAGTGTCCCGATCCCTCCGAGAATAAGGAAGAGCCCAAATACCCACGGTAGAACAAGAACTCCTGCCGCAAAGTTGACTAGGAGAAGCAGGCCTAAAATTATGGTTAGGATGCCGATGATTCCTATACCCCTTCCTCCTCCTTTAAAGGAAAGGACAATTTTCACAACTCCGGTGATAACAGCCCATATCCCTATGAAAATAACGAATAAAGTAAGAACTACAGCGGAACTGTAGATAGGGTACATCAGTATAACTGCTCCTGCAATAATGCTCAGGATGCCCGACAGCAGTTTCCATACTCTGTTCCCAGAGTATATCAGCCCTCCTATAACAGAAAGAATTCCTTCTGCCAGCCAGAAAATACCTAAAATCTGTATGAGAAAGATAGTGGTTTGACCAGGCCTGAATAAGAGAAATAAGCCTATAAGAATAGCAATAATACCTTCAAGCAAGACAATCCACCTGGGTAATTCAAGTGGTGCATAACCCATCTCGTCATCAGGACCGAACGATGTTTCCGCAACATCAACTGGTTGTTCCATATAGCTCATCTCCCCAAGTTATTTGTTCCATGTAGTTCATCTCCCCAGGTTATTTGTTCCATGTAGTTCATCTCCCCAGGTTATTTGTTCCATGTAGTTCATCTTCCAGGTTACTAGCTCTTCATACCTTCTGCAGCCAGAATAAGGATTTGAGCACAACTAAGCATACATTCTATCCGTACACAGAATTTCATGTTAGGGATGACTTATTTCCATTCAGGAATGACCAGAGTCAAATAGAGTATAGCCTTCCCCCTCCACAAAGTAGGCAATCTCTCATCCCTGTTTAATTCATCAATGAGGTTTACTGTAATTTATATAATCTACCCTACCTTGAATAAACCACACCGAGATTTGCCGTTACAATTTTAAGATATTAGTTTCCATGTTAATCTCTTTGCACACCTGACTAAAGACGAAGCAGTGGCATAGATAGATATATATGGACAATTATATATAAATTAACTTATGATTAATTCTAAAAAACGTTCAGTTAAGGATAAATCTCTGATACATATATGCAAAGAAGCAGATACAAGAAAAATTGTAAATAAGGAAACCATTTAAGTAGAATTCCATATCTCAGAAGATCAAGCATGAAACCGACAAATCAACGGGATATTCCCCTTTATATCTACCATGCCAGGCAGTGTGACCCTAAAAAATGCACAGGAAGGAAACTGGCTCGCTTTGACCTTGCCCGCCTTTACGACAGGATACCAAGGCTGCCCAGGTCGGCGATCCTTCTGGATCCGACTGCTGAAAAAGCCCTTTCCCCAGCCGATGACCCAAGAAAAGGAATTATCGTGCTTGATTGTTCCTGGGAAGAGGTAGAGAGGATTTTTCCCGAGCTTGGGAAGCTGAACCTTGAGCATAGAGCCCTTCCCTACCTGCTCGCAGGCAATCCTGTGAATTTCGGAAGGCCCTTGAAACTTAATTCAGCTGAAGCCTTTGCAGCAGCTCTCTACATCCTGGGGTACAAAGAACAGGCTGAAAGAGTTCTCTCCAAGTTTAACTGGGGACATAGCTTTCTCGAGCTTAATAAGGAGCCGCTCGAAGAGTATGCAACCGCGAAGAATAGTGCTGAGATAGTGGAAATCCAGAGTCATTATATTTGATTACTTCTGAAGGACATCTGCCTGGTAGAGCAACGGTGAAAATAGTGACCAGAAAACAGATTGGAGTTATAGGTGCAGGAGCTTGCTGCAGCGAAACAAGGCTTCTTGCAGAAATGGTAGGGAGAGAAGTAGCAAAACGAGGGGCAGTTTTACTCTGTGGAGGCCTGGGAGGAGTTATGGAGGCTGCAGCATACGGAGCAAAGCAGGAAGGAGGGATAACTCTTGGAATTCTGCCCGGAACCCGGAGAGAAGAAGCAAATCCTTGGATAGATCTTGCGGTCGTCAGTGGAATGGGACATGCCAGAAACGCGCTCATAGCTCAATCTTCGGATGCTTTGATCGCGGTCAGTGGGGAATATGGAACCCTTTCCGAGATAGCTTTCGGCCTGAAAATGGGAAAGCCTGTGGTCGTGCTTGAGCCAAACTGGGAAATCAAAGGTGTTCACAGGGCGAAAAGTCCTGAAGAGGCTGTAGAACTCGTTTTCAGGCTGATTGAAGGTAATGTAAAAGTTAAGAAGATTGCCTGAGAGAAATCTATGAGAGCTTAAGATATTAAAAGGGAATATCTGGAAAAGGGCCCGAGAGAGGCTATAGTGGAGAAATGATTTTCGCTCAAGCTTTTTTTAAAAGGCTTGTAATAAAGAGAAGAGAGGCTATAGTGGAGAAATGATTTTCGCTCAAGCCTTTTTTTAAAAGGCTTGTGATAAAGAGTTATGTGCCTAATTCTAATTATGGATGACAGTATATCTTGAGAGCCGATCCAAAAATTTATATTACAAAAGGAAACTTCATGAATTAGGAGGCAGGCTTTGTCTCAGACTGGCAGGAGTTTTGGGGTAAGCCAATTATTACTTAGAATACATAAAGTTATACCGGAGTTTTAGATGCACCTTATCGTAACGGAAAAAAACATAGCAGCAAGGAGGATAGCTGCGATTCTGGCTCCAAAGAACCCGAAGAAGGATAGAGTCAGCGGAGTGGACGTATACCGGTACGAGGCCGTGTCCTCCGATGGGAAGAAGCAGGAGACTGCAGTAGTAGGATTGTCGGGCCATATTGTAGGGATAGATTTTCCCAAGGAGTACAATAACTGGCAGAAGGTGGATGCTAAAGCCCTTATTGATGCCGAGATCGTAACAACTCCTATTAACCGGAAGATTGTAACTGCCCTGAGAAGCCTGGGAAAAGAGGCAAGCAGGGTTACGATTGCCACTGACTACGACCGGGAAGGAGAACTGATAGGAGTCGAAGCACTCAATATTATAAAAAAGGTAAATCCAGATGTTCCTTTTGACCGGGTCCGCTACAGCGCAATAACCCCAAAAGCAATAGAAGCTGCTTTTTCAAACCCAACAGATGTAGATTTCAATCTCGCGGATGCAGGCCATTCAAGGCAGGTCATCGACCTTGTATGGGGTGCAGCCCTCACCCGTTACATTTCTCTTGCCGCAGGCAGGCTTGGGAAAATGTTCCTCTCGGTAGGCAGGGTACAGTCGCCTACGCTTTCTCTTATTGTTGACAGGGAAAAAGAAAGAAATATTTTTGTCCCGACTCCTTACTGGGAGATTCATGTCGAACTTCAAAATGCTGAAGGAGAGACTTTTTCAGCTCAGCACTCAACCCGCCGCTTTCTGGATAAAAAGGAGGCAGAAAAAGTCTTCAAGAAGCTAGGAAAACAGGCGAAATTAAAAGAAATTGAGAAAGGAAAAAAGACGGACCAGCCGCCGATTCCGTTCAATACAACAGGTTTCATAAGCGCAGCTAATTCAATAGGGCTCAGTCCCGCAAATGCAATGCGCATAGCCGAATCCCTTTACACTAACGGTTATATCTCATACCCGAGAACTGACAATACGGTTTATCCTGATACCCTTGATCTGAAAGCCCAGATTGAGATTTTCAGGAAGGGGCCTTTTAAAGAGTACGCAAACGCCTTGCTTAAAAAAGCCGAACTTATCCCCACGCGAGGCAAGAAAGAGACTACTGACCATCCACCGATTTTTCCGGTTTCCCTTGCAAAAGAAGCCGACTTAAAAGAGGAAGAATGGAAGGTTTATGAGCTTGTAGTCAGGCGGTTTTTTGCAACTTTCGCCGGACCGAGCGAATGGGAAACCATGCGTTTGAAACTTGATATTCAGGGGGAGGAATTCAGAGCAAACGGGGCAAGGCTTGTAGAGCCGGGCTGGAGATGGTACTATCCTTACAATGCGCCTGAAGACAGGCTCTTCCCCAAACTCCACAAAGGCGATTCCCTGAAAGTTATAAAGAAAGAGATGCTGGACAAAGAAACCCAGCCGCCGGGCCGCTACGGGCAGGGAAAACTTATTAATATTATGGAAGATCTGGGGCTTGGGACAAAAGCCACCAGGCACGAGATAATCAGCAAGCTTTATTCCAGGGCTTACATCCACGGAAATCCGGTACAGCCCACGAATACATCTTTTGCAGTAGTGGACACCCTTGAGAAATATTCCCCTACCATCACAAAGCCGGACATGACAAGGCTGCTTGAAGAAAACATGGACCGGATTGCCGAGGGCGAGATCAAAGAGGCTGAGGTGCTTGAGGAATCACGGGAGATGTTAAAGCAGGTCTTCTCGGAACTTGACAAAAACCGGGACAAAATCGTGGAATCCCTCCAGGCAGGTCTCAGGGAAGACAAGATTATAGGCATCTGCTCAGGCTGCGGAAACGAACTTATGATCCGGCGTTCGAAAAGAGGAGGCCGTTTTATAGGCTGCAGCAACTATCCAAACTGTACCTTTTCCCTTCCCCTGCCAAAAAGCGGACAGATCGTGGTTATTGACAAGATGTGTGAAACCCATGGCTTGCATCACATCCGCATAATCAATTCAGGTAAACGTCCCTGGGATCTCGGCTGCCCGCAGTGCAATTTCATAGAATGGCAAAAAACCCAGGAGGAAGAGCAGGCTCAGCAGCCGAAAAAAGAGCGCCCGAAATCAATCAAGGATCTCGAAGGCGTGGGAAAAGCCACAGCCGGGAAACTGGAAGAAGCCGGAATTACAAGCGTGGAAGCCCTGGCAGAAGCCGATCCTGTAGAACTTGCAAAAACAATAAAGATCAGCGTAAAGAAGGTTAAAAACTGGCAGGTCTCGTGCAACAGTACAGTTGAACGCAACGGTACAGTTGAGGACAACGGCGCAGTTGAGGACGCATGAAAATTGTCTTAACTGACGTCAGTTTTTTTATTTTTGGCTGTTTTTATAGCCGGTTATAAATTTGAACCTTAATTCTTGATCCGTGCGACCTTATTCACCTTATCTGGTCGCTTTTGCCACGCTCGACGAAGGAGAGCGGCTTTTACCAGAAAAGATAGAAAACACAATAGAAAGGTTCCTTAGCTGGATAGATCATGTAAATGAGCGTTTCCAGATATGAAATCAGAGAAGTATCGTACCCAGGAGTTGTAATGTTAGCAGCAGGAAATTAAATCAAATTTTAAATCAATTTTTTGATTAACTCCTGAATTACTTATATCCTCTTTTTCTAAATATTAAAGCTATAGTTGTAATTGCAATAATTGCTAGCACAAAACCTCTAAACGGCAATTCTTGAGCTGGACTGTTTGCTGAACCGTTTATTGTATTATTCTCTGGATCAACAACATGTATATTTTCTTTACCATTTGAATTTGCAATGTTACCAGTTAATATATTGTTCCTGCTTGAGTTATTAATGTTTATGCCATATCCCATATTATTTGATGCATTATTGTGATCCAACCTATTATCACTCGATTCGACTAAATATATCCCGTTATTATTGTTAAAACTTGCAGTATTATTGTATAGTGTGTTTTCTGCACTATACTCAAGATCTATACCACTCCAGTCATTTAATTTTACAACGTTGTTAATCAGAGAACTGCAGTTTGATTCGATAAGTAAAATTCCTGAAAAAGTGTTTGATATGGTATTATTTACGATTGTGTTGTTTTCACAATAAACCAAATCAATTCCAGATCTGGAATAATTGACAGTATTATTGCTTATTTCATTATTATTACTGAATGTGTATATAAATATACCTTGATGTTTGATCGCATTTATGAGGTTATTATCCACCTTATTTTTGCTGGAGTTCCAAAGGAAAATCCCACCAATGGTACTCATGTACGCACTATTATCGGTAAGTGTATTGTTGTATGAGTCAAGTAAAGAAATGCCATAACCGTTTGAAGAGAAATTATTATTTTTTATGACACTGTTGTTTACACCCTCAAAATAAATTCCGGCTTTATCATCTCCATACTGGTCTGTTCCAGCACCGCTTATTCCAAAGCCGCTAATGGTCACGTTATCTGCTATAATATTGAATACGTTATCTTCAGAGTTAGCGGCATGAATAATAGTATCAACCGGATTTTCAGAGAGAGAAGTAATTGTTAATTCTTTATTTACATATACATTTTCCGTATAATTGCCTGGATAAACGAGAACTGTATCACCATTAGTTGCATTGTCAACAGCATCCTGTATGCTTTTATAATTTGCTCCCTCAATATCGTCATCTACTGTGATTGTAACCGCTTCAGCGCATGAAATCGTTGCCACTATAAAAAATGTCATTAAAAAAGAAAGTATATTCCTCATTTATATCTCCTATCCAGTATGTGCATGTAATATATGCAGTCTACTAATAATGTAATTAAAACTTCGATGGGGTTTTAATTGGCTAAATAAAAATTAAGAGATAATTGTCATTATTGTGAGGCAATTATCTCGTCAAAATTTATTGGAATCCAGCCACAGTAGTTTTAGTAGACTGAACATGTTGGATATTATTGCAAGTACTATTTCCGTGGACACCATCGTTAGAAGAGAACCTACATCTCATTACACTGTCAGTCACCCATCCACCAGTCATTGTGGAATAGACCTGTGTGCTGCCTTCCATCCATTTGAATGCTTCATTATGATTTGCAGCGAAATTATGTCCGAGCTCGTGTGCTATAAGAGCGGATTTTCCATTAGGAGTTGCATCGTAAGTCCCTGGTCCATCTACCATCTGAGCTATAGAATATGCTTTAGTTGAATCTCCAGTGTAGGTAGTAGACCTTCCGATAACATTGTCGGTTAAATCTTTTCCATAAAACAGTATTGCTAAGTCACTTCACTATTTGTTATATCACGATATGAAGGAATGTCAGATTTGAAAAAGTTTAGGATTTGTTATCCAGTTCCGGATGAAAGGTAACCATATTTTTTATAATTTGTAATACGGAAAACTACGCTAGCAGGTGAATATGCATTTCCTGCGTCATTGATCCTGCTTAAAATCTCAGCTTGGGCAGTGGAATCACTCCCGTATATATTTTTAAAATCTTGATCATAAGCTGGAAGAATATCTATGTATGTTGTACTCAGTATTGTGTAAGAATCAGATTCTTTAATGTTAGATAAATCTTCCAGAGATGATTGTTCTTCAACCTCACAATAATTGATTATTTTGTCTTCACGTTTTTTTATATTGTCAGAACTGAAAACAACAAGAATTACTTTTCCACCTACTGTTTTATTTGTTGCCTCAATAGCATAATAGGTACTTCCTACTTCAATATGTCCGATAAGAGCCTCATCCGACACAGCAAATCCTACATCACTGTTTTCTTCTCCAACAACTTTTCCTCTGTATGTATTGATTTTTGCTGCTGGTATAGCATAACTCCCAGTTTCGTTATCTATGAGAACTTTCGCATCATCATTTAGAATGTGAGTATTCTCAAGTTCCAAATCAAACTCTTTTCCGAGCAATTTCATCTTTACTCTACCATCTGTAACATCTTCCAAGAAGATATCTGGATTCGCAGTAACTGTTTCAAAGTTATCTAGTACTTCGGCAAAACGAAGGGAGGTTTTATCATAATTTACTTTTTCCAAAATATCCGAACTAGAATCAGTTGCTAGTGCTATTCCTGGCAAAATTAAGATACTCGCTAGTAGTGCTACAGCAAGCAAAGCGTATGTTCTAAACTTTATTCCTATTATCATTTATTTTTCCTCGTTCCTTTGCTCAAGAAGAAGAATTAGGCAAGCCTGAATACTTCAGAACTGAAATTATGCCTCCTGGCAAGTGGGGTTTTAATTTACTTTGCAACTTTTTTAATTAATACATTGTATCTGTCCACAATCATTATAAATTTTATTACTATGTTCTGTTAATTACAGATTAAAAATAATTACATATTTGAGGAGAACTGAAATGGGTATTTAAATATCAGTTAGACATTTTGGACAAAAATAATTTATAGAAGAGTCAGTGTAACTTATTCAAGCCTGTACATTCTTTATATCCTTGCGAAGCCCTTCCTAGAGACTGAATGGAGATAGAAAAGTTACTGGACAATGATTTGGCTATTTCCTGTGCGAGCCTAGAAGAATAGAGCCGAGCAATTCATGGGACCCACGAAAACCTCCGGAAATCCCAAAGATTTGTATCCGGAGGCTCTAATATAGGCTCTGTAAGCTATGTAAACGACTTATAACTCATGTTTTCTGATTCTAGGACAAAAGAAGAAACTCCTGAATGCCTGCGCTCACAGAAGTATTTAACAATATTACAGCAAATATTATAGCAGATATAGTAAAATCTTAATAAATTTTCAAGGTTTTATTCTGGAGCTTACCTTTAAAGGCGGATACAGGGAAGTCGGACGTTAGGTACAGTTTCTCACATATTCGCGGTTTTACCTTTTCCGGCTTTACCGCCATAAGAAAAGGCTTTTTAGAGTATCAGGCTCGTAAGTGAACCAGTTTTGCTCTTCCTTTCTCATCCGTGTAGTCCATGAATTGTTGAATTGATGTGCTCAATGAAGGATCCCGTGGGATATTCTTAAATATCAGAAACTGATCGACAACTCTAATTCGGTTATCCCATTTTGTTATTTCGTTTGCATCATTTAACGCCCATTTACAGGTAATGACAAGAGATTTTCCAAACGTCATACCTGGCTGTTTTTGTCATGCAGAATAATTTATGTGTAAATGATTGGAGACAAAAAATATGCTTCAATCGGATATATCAGAACAGATATTGCACATCCTCCTGTCTTTAGAGTGACACTCCTTCATGTGGTCTTTTGCATACCCCAGGTCAACAAATACTGCTTCACAAAACATACACGGATAAAAAGCTTCCATGTAAAAAATTACGTTTTGATACTATATAAAAATATTGTTTAAGATATGAATTAGCAATATTGTAATGTTTAGACACCAAAAATTCCTGATTCCTGTGCTCACAGAAGAATTTAACAAATATTATAGCAAATATTATATCAGATATTATAGTAAAATTTTAATAAACTTTAAGAAGGTCTTATTCTGGAGCTTACTTTTAAAGGCGGATGCAGGGAAGTCGGACGTTCGGGTTTTCTTGTGAATGGGGAGGTTCTGCTCGATTACGGGATAAAGGCAGGAGATATCCCGGAATATCCTCTCAACGGCATGGAACCGAAGGTTGTGCTTGTGTCACACGGGCACCTTGACCACTGTGGGGCTGTGCCCAACCTGATGTACCAGAATCCC
Source organism: Methanosarcina flavescens (assembly GCF_001304615.2). NCBI lineage: Archaea > Methanobacteriati > Methanobacteriota > Methanomicrobia > Methanosarcinales > Methanosarcinaceae > Methanosarcina > Methanosarcina flavescens. Next base: position 3,067,540 of record NZ_CP032683.1, read on the forward strand.
GATGTTTTCATGACCCCGCCGACGGCAGAATTTACTTTTCTTCTCGGCAGGGATACCCTGAAGCTTGCAGAGAACACGCTGTCAGGAGTATCCCCTTTTGATCCGGATGACCTCCAGAAGCTTGGCAGGCGGACACAAAAAGTAGACTATAACAAGCCTTTCAAAAGCCACGGATACAGGATTTGCTTTTACAATGCAGGACACATCCCTGGGGCATCCGGCATCTTCCTGGAATCCGAAGCTGGAGAGAGCCTGTTTTATACCGGGGATTTCAACCTTCAGGAAACAAGGCTAGTGCCCGGGGCGGCTGAGTTTCCCGAAGCTGATACGCTTATTCTTGAGAGCACGTATTACGGGGAGGAACATGTCCCGAGAAAGGAGACCGAAGCAAGATTTATAGAATCGGTACTGGATACTGTGGACAGGGGAGGTACTGCTCTTATTCCTGCTTTTGCAATAGGCAGGACACAGGAAATACTTATGCTGCTTGATGCCCACGGAATTCATGCGTATGTGGATGGCATGGGCAGGGATGTGTACAAGATCCTTAAAAAGTACCCCGAATATCTGAAAGATCCGGGGCGGCTTGACAGGGCATTCAGACGTGCTACTCCCGTAAATGACCAGCATCGGGACTCGATCCTTAAAGAACCCTCAGTCATTGTTACCACGGCTGGGATGCTGAATGGCGGCCCGGTACTGTATTACCTGAGCCGGCTTTACAAAGATCCCAGATCAAAAGTCTTGCTTACAGGCTACCAGGTTGAGGGCACAAACGGCAGGCTGGCTCTTGAGCACGGGTTTATCGAGACCACATCAGATATTCTTACTCTGAAGCCCAGGGTAGAAAAGTATGACTTTTCCGCCCACAGCGGAGACAGCGAGCTCAAAAAGGTTGTGAAGGATTTTTGCAAAAAAGGCACTGAGAGAGTCTTTGTAATGCATGGGGATAGAACCGAAATTTTTGCAGAATGGATTCTGGAAGAAATCGGTGTGGATGCGTATGCACCTGCAAACGGACATACTTTTAGCTTTTAAGAAAAGCTAGTCTTCTCCTGAGAAGTTTCATCCCCTAAAAGTTTCAATAGCCTTTTTAGAAGCTTAAGGAGCTTTCTTTGTTTTTTATCCTCTTATCTTTTTATCCATATTGAAGATTTAATAGCCGCTTTTTGAGGCTTTCAGTAGTCGTTTTAACCTTTTAAAGCTCTGCTGGTTGTTAAAAACCTGCGAAATATTTAAACCCGGACAGTTCCAATACCTGAGCATGATTCTCAATCCTGAATCCGAAGTGCTTGAAGAACTTGCAAAGAGCATCCTCCTGGCTGCACGGACTGCCCCCAAAGCCAAAGGAATAGACGATATTGTAACTGCCCTGGTTGAGAAAGAAGACATTGAAGGGCTTGCCTCGGAAATGGAAAGGCTGGCAGATGAAAAAGGGTCAAGCTTTACTTTTCTGAAAAGAGATGCTGCAAATCTTCGAGATGCTAGGGCTGCAATTCTCATAGGGGTTAAAACCAGTGGTGCTGCAGGCCTGGATTGCGGAGCCTGTGGGTTTAAAACCTGTGCCGAGATGCTGGACCGGCAGAAAGTAGAAGTGGAGTTCAGGGGCCCTAACTGCATGCTCAAATATGTGGACCTTGGAATTGCAATCGGCGCAGCAGCTGCAAAAGCTAAAGACCTCTGTATCGACAACAGGGTTATGTATTCGATTGGCGCAGCTGCAAGGACAGCGTGCTTGATGGATGCAGATGTCGTTTTTGGAATTCCGCTCAGTATAACCGGGAAAAATATATTTTTTGATAGAAAATGAGAGTTTTAGAGGCTTCTAAGATCTTATAAAGATGATTAAAGCCTTTTAGAAGATGTTTCAGAATTTAAGAAAAAGAGGGTACACTTTATAAAAAAGAAATTTTCTGGCCATGTATCCCATTTGTCTGGCCAGAGTTATTTCTCTAAATCTTTTAAGCTCAGCAGTTAGAACTGCAGCGTTTTCATCCTTTCGACAGCTTCTTTAATCCTCTCGACTGGTTTTGTAAGGGCAAACCTGATGTAGCCTTCGCCGGTGTCTCCAAACCCGACTCCAGGGGTTGCAACGATTCCGGCTTCTTCGAGAAGGAGTTTAGCAAAGCTCATTGAGGTAAAGCCCTTCGGGACAGGTGCCCATATGTAGAAAGTGGCTTTTGGCGGCTTTACTTCAAGCCCCATAGCTGTGAGCCCTTCGATAAGAGCATCACGCCTTTCCTGATAGATTTTGTTTGATTCTTCAACACAGGCCTGGGAGGAGCACAGAGCTGCAATGCCTGCTATCTGAATGGCATCAAAGACGCCTGAATCCACATTAGATTTGACCTTATCGAGCCCCTTTATAAGATCCTTATTTCCAACCGCAAACCCGAGCCTCCAGCCTGTCATATTATAGGTTTTGGAATGCGAATAGAGTTCCATACCAATATCTATTGCCCCGTCGGCAGCAAGGAAAGAGGGGGCTTCGTACCCATCATAAGTCATCTGGCAGTAAGCATTGTCGTGCACGGCAATAATGTCGTGCTTTTTACAGAACGCAACGACCTTTTCAAAGAACTGCATGTCCGCAGTTGCAGCCGTCGGGTTGTTTGGATAATTAAAGAAGAACAGCTTTGCCTTTTTAAGGACGTCCTCCGGGATCGAGTCCAAGTCAGGCAGGAAATCATTCTCGGCAGTCAGCGGCAATGGATACGGTTCTCCGCCGGCAAAAAGCGCCCCTATTTTGTAAACCGGATACCCCGGATCGGTATAAAGTACAACATCCCCCGGATTGACAAAAGCGAGCGGAATATGTGCAACCGCTTCCTTTGATCCAATCAGGGAAAGCACTTCTGTGGCAGGGTCGAGCTCAATTCCTTTATATTTCTTACACCAGTCCGCTGCCGCTTTCCTGAAATTCTCCATCCCGGCATAAGAAGGATACTGGTGCGTTTTCGGATCACAAACAGCCTCCCGCATAGCCTCTACAATATGCGGATGCGTCGGCATGTCAGGGTCTCCCACGCCAAGGTCGATCACGTCAACTCCCCTGGCAATTAATTCGTCCCTAGCCTCGTCTATAGCCGCAAAAAGGTATGGGGGTAATGCATTGATTCGGTCAGAGTACATTGATAAAGTCACCTAAAGATGATTGGCATGAATAGTTTTCATAGTTACGGTAGTGGGAATATTAAAAGGTATGGGATAAAGGAATTATAAGCAGTCGAGTGATTTTTTATCTATGAGGATCAAATTAATTCAAAATATTTAACTTCTAGTATTTTAATCTGTTTCTAGAAAAATTAGCTGTAAGATAAGTGAACTGGATGGCCCGTATATTTGTGTCCTCTACATTTAAGGATCTGGAAGAGTGCCGTAGAATAGTTGGAATTTCTTGAGATAAAATTTGGGCTCTTTTCTTCCTCAGATGCTTCTAGCTTGACTAATTATATTTTATATCTCCAAACCCAATACTTCTATCATGTCTTCCTCATTACTTACTCCCCTCGCAATGCCCGTAATCGAAGGCATCCGAGTCCCCCTAAAATTCTACGTAGTGCTCAAAGAACCTGTACCTCTGGCTGGCATGTCTTATCCAGCCGTGAACACACCCTGGGAGAAAATAGGTGATGCAGGTTTCTCAGGCGTTGTCTGTCTCTGTGATTCTGAGGTATCTTATGACCCCTATCCTCTCAAAGTACTTTTTTCTGCGGAACTGGAAGACCTGCACTATGGTAATGCTCCGAATGATCCTGATACGCTGGAATGGCTTGTCAGGAAAGCAGCTAGTGTTGTAAAAAGAGAAATGGAAGCAGGAAAAGGCATTGTCGTCCACTGCGTGGGCGGGATAGGCAGAACTGGCACGGTGATTGGGTGTGTGCTCAGGGATCTTGGTTTTTCCGCGGATGAAGTAATAGATTACCTGGACAGGATAAACAAATCAAGGGGTTTCAGAGGATGGCCGGAAACGGAATGGCAGGCTGAGATGGTACGAAGATATTGATCTTATTCTAATAATATTCTATTCAGATGTCACTCAACCTTTTTTACTCAGGCATTGTAGGCATCATAAAGCTGCCAGACCCATATAATCAGCCATATTAAATATCCAATCCCGAAAATATGCAAAGCGCTGGTAACGATAAAGGCTATCCAGATACCCAACGCCTTGAGCAGATTTCCCTTTACAAGCTGACCAAGCCCAGGGACGAAAAAAGAAAATAAAGCTGGAATTCCGTGTGTTTTCTTGCAGTAATAGTTCATAAAGCTTACCTTTTTAAACGCTTAATAATAGTGAAATATAAGTAATTTGATAAGTAATTTGAGCAATTTAAGTAATTCAATAGTTTAAGTAATTTAAGTAACTTGAGTAATTAACTTAGAAAAATCACTCTCCTTTAAAAAGATCCTGTAAAACGATTTTCTTGACCTGTTAACTTGTTTCCTCATGCATTACCTGTTTTTCATGCATTATAGGCATCGTATACTTGTGCAATCCACACAACGAGGCCCATTAGTAATCCAATTCCTACAATGCTCATAAATGCACAGACTATCAGGGCTCCCCAGATGCCAACAGCCTTGGCTACATCGCCCTTTACTAGCTGTCCCAGACCCGGGACGAAAAAAGAAAATAGGGCGGGAACACCGTGTTTTTGCTTGCAGTGATTATTCATGTAATCACCTATATTTTCGCCTCTATTATAATAATTAAAATAATACTTATTAAACAGAGCATATAAATAGCTTGACCTGCAGGCTTTTGCTTTCTAACTTTTTGAAAAATATATCCCGAAATTAATATATATTATACTATTAAACTACGGGATATATTTTAACTGCAATCCAAAAAAGGAACCAATGTTTAAATTAGCTTTTCAGGCGAACTTTCCTGGAAAATATTGTTTTCCAACCTGCCAGCGGTATGGTTGTTGTTCTAATTTACAGGTTATATGGAGTATGGTTATGGATAAAGAGGACAGTAAAAAATCAATGTGGGATCATGTAAAATCCATGTGGTCCTCATTGCCAGAAGCTATAAGATTAATTGCTACAATTCTGAGCATAGCCATTGCTCTTAAGGCGCTTTTCCCCGTAGCTGCGCTAGAAATCAGCGGTTTTAACGCAGACCCAGAAATTATTGAGCCTGGTGGATCTTCAGTTTTGAGCTGGGAAGTATCAGGAGCGGACAATATCACAATAGAGCCTGGTATAGGTCCTGTAAGTTCGAATGGGTCACTTTCTGTATCTCCTTCCGAAACTACAGCTTATAAATTGACAGCTACCGATAAGGGAAAGGAAAAAGTGGCTATGTGTACGGTCACGGTTAGTAATGGCTCGGAAGAGCCCTTAATCATTAGCTCATTTGATTCAAATCCCAATTCCATCAAACAGGGCGAAAGTGCATTCCTGAACTGGCACGTTACCGGGGTTTCAAAAGTTACCATAGAGCCTGATATCGGAGTTACTGAACCTACAGGAACACTGAACGTAACCCCGGCCATTACCACTACATACAAGCTTACAGCCTCTAACGGTGATAAAGAAGATGTTGCTTACTGTACCATTGCTGTTGAAGGAAACGCTTTATCCTCCGAGAATGTCCCTTCGTCAGAGCTTCCATCTTCAGAGGAAAGCCTGACCCCTCAGAAAGATACAGCGCCTCAGGAAAATTCGGCATCTGAGGAAAGTCCAGCGCCTGGAGAGAACCCGTCACCAGAGAATCCAGCTCCAGGAGAGAACTCTGTTCCTCAGAAAAATGCAGGATCTCAGGAAAATCGGGAATTTCAAGAAAATCTGCCATCCATAGACTCTTTTAATGCGGTTCCAGATGCTATTAGGCAGGGAGAAAATTCAGTTCTAACATGGAGTGTATCCGGGGCTTCGAAAGTCTCGATATATCCCGAAATAGGAACCGTAGGTCTCACTGGAAGCCAGCGTATCTCCCCTGGTGAAACCACGACTTATACCCTGACAGCCACAAATGAGTTAGGGAGTGTGGATGCAACCAGAGTCGTATCTGTACAGGAGGCTTTTGCACCTGCTTCTGAGGAACAGGTTTCTACGCCCTCTCCTGAGTTCATTTCAAAACCAGAGCAACTTTCGCCTGCTGATGGTACCATATTTGATGATTCCACATCTAGGATTACATTGAAATGGAGACCTGTTCCAGGTGCGGCAAGTTATACGGTAGAAATCGATGAATATGATCCGGGTTCCGGTTTATGGCTTTCGGAATCAACCGGCTCTAGGATAGAATCCGGCATGACAGGAACGAGCTATTCATTTGAGCCTCAGGTTAAGGCACGAGGGCGCTGGCGTGTATGGACTGTCGGTTCTGATGGTCAGGAAAGTGAGAAGAGCAGCTGGTGGAATTTCAACTACAAATGAACCCCCGATGTAGAGCAATATTAAAAGATTTTACCCAGTTTGGTTATATAACCTATGCTAAATATATAACCTGCGAGATGCCGGAAATTTAGATACATAATTCCAGTAAGAAAAAAACATAAGTAAGTAGAAGACCTACCAGGATATGATTTGCAGAAAACAACCCTTAAATTCTCCAGAATGGGACCCCCCTGCCCCTTCAACAGTCTATATCAAAATAAAAAATATTCCATACGAAACATTCAAAACGCGGCTGAATGAGGGGCTGGTTACCACTGAGCTTGACCAGATCAGGTACCGGCTGGAAAGGCGGATTTACTGCTGTGGGATCTGTTCCAAGCATGTTAACGGATACTGTGTTATTACAAACAGGAAAGTTAAGCCCGAATGGATTTGCAAGGCTTTTATGCCGAAAGAGGAATTTATATACCTTGATGCTAGACCTGACTCTGAAGAATCCCCGGATTTCAGGTATCTCTCGGAAATCAGGCTTTGGAAAAATCACCCTGAAGATGAAATTCCGGGAGAAAACTGCCAGGAACGCGCAGAGAGTCTCTATGAGGAAGGAGTGGTTCTTTACAGGCAGGGCAGGCTCAGGCTCGCACTTGAGGCTTTCGATACGACTCTTTCCGAAAATCCCAGGCATTTTCCAGCCCTTTTTCATAAAGGAAATACCCTATTGAAACTCAAACGCTATGAAGAGGCTCTTGAAACATTTGAGAGAGCTTCACTGATAAATCAGAATCATCCGGGTCTCTGGACCAATAAAGGATTTGTATCCTTGAAGCTCGAACGTTTCAGGCAGGCATTTGAAGCTTTCGAGAAATCTATCTTCCTGAACCCGGTACAGAAAAACGCCTGGAAAGGAAAAGACGCCGTGCTTGCCCGGATGCGCCAGTGCGAAGAAGAGTTGAGGGAATTTGAAAAAGCTCTGGAAAAGAATCCTGAGGATGCAGGCATCTGGTTCGAGAAAGGCAAACTGCATTTAAAGCTCGGAGAGCTTGAGAAATCCGGGGAGGCTTTTTAGAAAGCCCTTGAGGAGAAACCCGGGAATGCAGAGGCCTGGCATCTCAGGGGAAAAGTATTTTTCGAAACCGGTTCGGAAAAAGCAGCCCTGCACGCATTTGAAAAAGCAACCCGACAAAAACCGGATTTTCCAGATGCCTGGTATGAAAAAGGAAGGGTTTTTCTTAAGCTTGACAATCCGAAGGGTGCGGAAAACGCTTTTAAGATCGCAGCTGCTCTGTGGGAGAGCAAGGGAGCCAAAGCAAAGGCTGAAACAGCCCTCGTGAAGGCTAAAAGCCTGGCTTTGGGGAAAGGTGAATTTTCCAGGAATTGAAAAGTAAAAAGAATACTCATCTCATAGATTTTGTTTCTGCCTCTTTTAGATAAAGGATTTCAAATAAACAAAATTAAAGGAAGAAATTACCCCCTTAATTCACAAAGACAAAAATAACGCATTAAATTAACAAAATATTATTACCCATTAACTGATTTTTTATTCACTGATTCTCCGTCAACTAGAAGCGTTTTGTTTGACTGTAATCTATAAGTTCTTATCCCAAGTCCGATTAACAAATAAAGAATTGTAGTGACAATTCCAATGATTGGGGAAATAAGAATCTCTTTTCCTGCTACAACATTAATAAAACCTGATATAATTAAAGGATTTATTAGCGAATCCTCTACCATATGTAACACAACGCCCGACCAGATCGATTTTGTTACCCTGTAAAGCTCAATAAACATCACTGCCCAGCATACCATTGTTATAATCATGAAAACGGTAATTGTAGCTCGGCTGCCCGGTAATACTGTCTGGAGATCGGTTTCAGGTAAAAAGACAAGATAGTATGGAAGATGCCAGATTCCCCAAGTACCGCCAACAATGAGATATATTTTCCAATCATTAAGATTTAATTTTAATAGTTGAGAAGTTAGATAACTATGTAAAGGGGCACCGTCAAAAATATTTTTAATAAAATTAAATAATAGGGTACTGGAAAAAACTATGGTTAGAGTCCTGAGGTCGAAGGTTGATAAGTCAATCCACTTTGCTGTAACTCCGATTATCAGAACAAATGCTGTTACAACAGGAAAAATCAAAGCAGCAATCAAGTACCATTTTATGTTTCCTTTGATATTAGGCTTGAAACCGAAATCTTTCCAGCTGTCTTAGAGAATATAGTGATTACAACTGCAATCAACATAGGCGATACCAACCATATCCCCATGCCAGGAGAATCACCATCTGGTTGCTCGGGAAGAGTAGAGTCTACAAGAACACCTATCCAACCACTGAGAAGAACAAGAATAATAAATATGACGGTATTACGAAAAACTTTTCTATCCAAATAAATCTCCCCATTAAGCAAGTTTAAAATTTTTATTGCGAAACATTTCCCAATTAAAACTTAATTGCACTAATATCCGCGTTCTCTCATTCTACCAAGCTCACTAAACGGATTTTTCGTGTTTTTCATATTAGCAGCAGTTACAATAACATTAGCCAGCTTAATGCAAGTGCTTTTACCCGAGGGAATATAATTTTTTCTATTGTATATCCAATAAAATTATGTTGATTTTTAGTACGACAATTTTTTTAGAACGTTATAGGCATAGTTAACTTAGCTACAAATATTATTAAGTTCTAATACCTCTGATTAATAATATTTATATTGTTTATCAATCGGGCAAAACTTTCGAAATGCTCGTACAGAGAACAGTATAAGAATAAAAATGAAGTTATAACCAGTTAAAAAGAGGAAATTCTTGCTTAATGATTGAACAAGGAGGCTTTGCACCACAATGAAAAAAAGAGGCTTTAGACCTGATAAAAAGGAAAAAATTAGTATTGTCTTCGTTAAAGAGGTCTGACAAATGGGATACCACAGTTTTAAAACATATGTAAAAACATGTGTAAAATATGTATTATTTTTTATATTTTTAATAAATCTGGTTAGCACTGCACATGCAGATACAGGCCGACTTGTACATTATAACTGGACTGAAGATAATGGAAATACCATAATTGACAATTCGGGGCACGGAAATGATGGTATAAACAACGGCACTACAACCTTTATTCTATCAACAGGGGGGACAGCCAGACATTTCAACGGACAAAGCAGAATAACAATACCCAACAATGATCAACTGGCATTTACTGATCCGCATATTACATTTGGGGTATTCTTCCGTTATAATTCCAGCAACCCGGCTCGCAATACATATCTGGTTTCCAAAGGAAATACTGCGTTCAGGATCAGCATTGACCATACAAATTCCATGCTGACATACAGTGTTTATGCCGATGGTCATCCTATTCACGCCTCAAGTGGGACCCGTATACAGCCCAACAAAGATTATGAAGCTATTGTCACATATAATGGGTCTCATGCTCAATTATACATCAATGGACTTGCTAACGGGCGAGGGGTAGATTATGCAGCAGAGGCTTTAGGTCCGAGCTATATAACCGAGAACTGGACAATAGGATCCTCCTCCGACAATACATACGGGCTAAACGGGACAGTATATGCTTTTCATTTATATAACCGAACACTAAATTCGTCCGAGATATTAGATTTATACGCAAATGACCTCCGCAGTATACAGCATTTAAGACCAGGAGGCATTGCTCTATCCTGGGACGATTCAGGGCATATTCAATCCTGTTATCGATATTTAGATATTTTCCAGAAGTATAATGCCACGTGCACGATTAATGTAAATGCAGTAAGTACCCGGGCTGAGGCTGCCCGTGAGTTAGAAGAACTGGAAGCACTGTATTCAGCAGGATGGGAAGTAGCTCTGCACGGGTACAATCATAAAGACTCAGTTAGGTTTTTAAGTAATAATACTCCTGCAACATGGCTAGATCAGGAGATATTCCCTAATATTGTAGAAATTACCCGTTATGGCTATCCGATTTATACCTTCGCATATCCTTATTCAAGCAGAAATGCAGTTACTGATGCAACAATAGCTCCTTATTTCCGGACGTTAAGGACGAGAACCCCTACATTAGTAAACGGCAATATAAATGAAACAACAGGCGCTTACTATAATTGGGACGATACCCAGCTTCTGTATGGCGTCGAGATTGACGACCAGGCTGTTGGTGCCAACCTGCAGTCTATAGAAAACGGAATCGACTATGCAATAAAAACCGGAAGCGTGCTGGTACTGTTTGGACATGCGATTACTCCTAATGTCACCGGACCATACCAGATCTCAACAGCAAGGCTGGAATCAATCCTGAACTATACCAGTCAAAATGGCGGAGTATTTTATCATATGGGAGATCTTGGGAACTCATCCTGGAAACAGGTGCCCAGGTTTTCGAATGTGACTGCAAATTTCACTGTTTCTGCAAATAGTATATTTGCCGGGGAAAATGTGACGTTTACAGATTACAGTATAAACCATACAACCGGACTTCTTGATTTTGGGGATGATTCGCCTGCAAGCAGTGTTACAAATATTACTCACACATATATATCACCCGGTATTTACACGGCTAATCTAATGGTATCAAATGATGTTTCCACGGATTTCATGCTCAAGAAAATCACGGTTGTACAGGCTGCTGCTCCGGTTCCGGATTTCACCAGTGATTGCACAACCGGACCCAGACCTTTGACTGTGACTTTCAATGATGCATCAACCGGACTTCCAGCAACCTGGTCATGGGATTTCGGGGACGGGAATAAGTCAGCATCCCAGAACCCAACTCATGAGTATTCGAAAGCCGGAAACTACTCAGTTACATTGACCGCAGCAAACAGCATAGGATCAAACTCTATAAAGAAAGTAGATTACATAACAGTATTGCCACAGCCCCCTTCATCTGATTTCTGCTCAAATGTAACGAACGGAGTTATTCCGTTAACGGTTCAGTTTAATGACACCAGTACAGGATCTCCGGCTGCATGGAAATGGGACTTTGGAGACGGAAATGTTTCATCCGAGCAAAATCCAGTACATACGTATTTTTCAGCAGGAACCTATAACGTTAACCTGACAGTGAACAATATCGATAGAAGCTCTTCAAAAACAGCTACAATAACCGCGTTTGGAAGTGATAGTTCAGGCGGAGGAAGAAGCAGTAGCGGCGGAGGTGGGGGTGGTTCCCCTGAACCTGCAAAGAATATAAAAGTAAAGGAACTTTCCCAGGCTTACGTTGCAGGCGGAAAGCCTGTAAGGTTTGAGTTCCCAAAGAACGTTACTGCTATTGTTTATTTAAGCTTTGATGCAAAGAAGACGGCTGGCAGGACAACTGCTATTGTTGAGATGTTGAGAGATAAATCCACACTTACACCCTACATACCCGAAGGCGAAGTCTGTGATTACCTTAATATCTGGGTAGGAAATGGTGGATATGGAAGTGATGAAGAAAATCTAGAAAATGCAGTCATATGTTTCAAAGTTGACAAATCCTGGATTCAGGAGAAAGGCGTTGACAAAACTTCAATTACCCTTAACAGGTACGATGACAAAAAATGGAGTGAACTTCCAGCTACCTTGCTCAGAGAAGATAACAGATACCTGTATTTCACAACCGAGACCCCTGGATTTTCACCTTTTGCAATAACAGGCAAGCTCACAGCAAAAGAGAATTTGTTTGAAATTCTGCCTGAGCCTGAAACGGAAAATCCAGAATATCACACACCGAATATAGCAGCAGATGTTGGACACGCTCCTGGGAAGAAGGAAAAAATCACAGGCATTCCTGGATTTGAATGGACTTACTGTATTATTGGGCTGCTTGCAGGATTTGGTGTATGAGAAAGCAAATAAAATGAAACAGTTTGAATTAGATTGCAAGGATAATTAATCCTGCTGTCTAATTTTACTATTTAACTAATCATTTTTAAGTTATTTAAGCTTGTCAGAGTCCTGTTTTCAAAATCTGCTTAAGAAATTTATCATTTCTGGTTTTATTACTGTATCAGACAAAGAGATGTTTTCTCGGAAGAAAATCTCACTTCTGAGGTTAGTTCAGCGGCAATAGATAGTGTTGCTTAGTTCAGTATTGTTTAATTCTTTATTTATTGAGCTTGCCTGCAAAATGAAGTGAAGCCAACACACAAAAAAATGACTTATTGGCTTGAGCCCTTTCAACTCATGGCAAGATTGTGCTTCATATCTAATCCGAGGCGACAACCATCAAGCAACCGTATCAGAGCATTATGTCCGCAGCAGAGTGAATCCTCCGGATATTGCTCATCTGACTTCTCAGACCCTTTCCGGCTGCTGCCCGTGCCATAGGATCGGCATCCGCAGGCAAATCGAATGATATGCCAGTAAGTGACTCAACCAGCGCTATCGGCGCTTGCCATGTCTTGAACTCATCGTCGAAGAACTCCATGCTCTCCAGATAATTCTTCTGCGTGCGCAGGTAGGCAGTGGCGCTGAGCTTTCCATTTTTATTGACGAATGCCACCACTTTCCAGAAGTCGGCAGGCAGGAGGTACTCATTGCGGTAAATCATATCATCTTCACGGAAGACGGGACCGGTGAATACTGATATCTTCGCATCGGCATTATCTGCGGTCTTCAGTATGTAATCTTCTACTTCGAGCCAATCACGCTGGTTGAGGCGCCCATGCTGAGGCGCGCAGTTCGTAAAATGGAACGTATCCTCTCCAGCTTCCTTGGCATTTGGTCCCCAGCAGGGATCCAGCCTGCGAACCAGATGTCCACGGTCAAGTGGATTGCCTTCATACAATTTGGGTCCAGCCTGATACTTCAGGTCAAGACGAGGATCAAAATACCATTTGTCGCGACCGCGTTTGATATTCTCCAGTTTCTTGCCGTCAATATTTACCGCGGTGTAGAATGCCAGCCTTCGATCAACATTCATCACAATTGAGAAGTGCAGGTAGGTAAGAATCTCGCTCCCGTCCTTGAGTTTTGCGACTTTGGACCGGAGATTATCAGCCAACCTTGGAAGGGGCAGATGGTGCAAAGAACCAAGGAAATCGGGGTCGTAACCATCTGCCAGGCGGTAATGTTCCACGGGCAGTTCTCCCAGCTCCGTTGCTATGCTGGGAATGGGTTCTGGGGCGGTTATGATCGCAGGTCCAACTGGACCAGTGCCATGGCTGCGAAGCCTGCGCAAAGCTTCAGCCACCATTGGCTCGTTCTCGCTGCGTGATTCCAGTGCCTGGAAAATGCGGCTGATGCGCACGCCCTCATTGGCCACCCAGGCTATGGTGCTGGGATCATCAATGCCTTCTCGATAGAGGTGACCATCTATCTTGAGGATGTTTCCCTGGGCATCTCTCATCGGCACTCCTGAGTGGTGCAGGCCCACAACCAGCCACTGATCATTGAATATGGGAGAGCCTGAGGCTCCGGGTTGAGTGTCAGTTACATAGTGCAGCCAGCTATCGAAGATATCTACAACCTCGTTCTCCCGCAGGCAGCATTGCTTGAGACCACCCTCAGGATGCTGAATGATGGAGACATATTCGCCGATTTGGACCTTGCCTGTGGCCTCCACGAGGCGCAGTAACCCATAATCGGTAAGCTCTGTCCCTTCTGTGGAAACTGGAGCCACGGATACAAGTGTGAAGTCCATTTCCGGATCGGTGACGAAAATTTCGTCGGGTCGCAGGTCGAAGGATTTGGATACCTTTCGTCGACCGTTTATATCCTGTTCAAATTCGAACTCGGCAAAACTCTTCCTTGCCAGCTCTGCTGTATAGAGTACATGGTTATTCGTCAGAAGCAGATTTGGGCCGACAAGAAAGCCAGTGCCATAACCCTCTGGTCTGCCTAAGGGATTCACGACCTGAATCCTGCAAACTGGTCTGGCAGCGAGCAATCCAAGTTCTAGATAGGAGATGCCGACAAGATCGCTCTTTCCCATTATCCTCTCCAGGGCAAGTCCATCATCTGGTTTAAGAAAGATCAGGCGCTTCTCTATGGGTTGTGCCTCTTTCAAGGGCCTGATGATTTCACGTCTGAATCTCTTGCGCGGTCCCTCCGCTTCAGCAGCTTTCTGCCGGCTATAATACCTTTCAGAGGCTTTTCTCTGTTGGTCTTCTTTTCGGGCATTTTTAAACATATTTTCCCCCAATCATATCCCACAATTTAAAATAATTATAATTTTAAGGAGCCGATTTTGAATCTAAGATGATCTGTTAATATAATCTGAGTATTAAATTACTTATTACATGATATATTATCTAAATTATATTACCATTGCCATATTTAAATAAAATATTATAAACCATGAATATAATTATTTCGAGATATAGATAAGTATAAAAGATTTGTTTCTTTTAGGCTATTGTCTAGATATGTGTTCCCAGAATGGGAACTGCACTACCTTTCATATACCCAGAAACCTCTATATGCCCCAGATCAGGAATGCAGAAAAAAAATAGTTGAATAGTTATAAAGGAAGTATGAGGTAGAGTAATCATTTTACTATTTTAATTATTATGATAGGTCTTTAGGAATACATTTGGTCATCTGGCTATGAATTATTGCCTGGTTTCAGCACGAGTTTCTAAAAAATTGTAATATCAATAAGTTTGAAAAGTGCTTATTGAAGCCATCTTTGTCGTAAAAAACAGTCACTGAACTCGCCTGATCTTTAGAGAAACCCTCGCAAATTCAAACCGAACAATCCTTAGGAGGAGTACTTTTACCTTCCCCTTCTTACGGGCTGTCTGGCTTCCGTTCGGCGGCTGAAATAAAAGTTTGATTTAATTAATCCCTCGAAAACTGTCAGATCCCTACCTTTTGAAATTATGTGGTACCTACCTTTGAAACTATACGGTACTTACCTTTTGAAACTATAGGGTACGTTTACAAATATGCATGTGTCACATAACGCCGCATCATCCTGTGGCTATTGAAGTAATAAGCTATCATGGCTATGGAATTATTTATCAGTCTAACCCAATCATCCCTGCGTTCGTAATACATGGGAACTATGATGTAATACAGCTTATTGTAAAGGTCGCTAAGTTCGGCTGCTCTTGCTTCTTCTTCGGAAAGCTTTTCATCGGGCTGTGGGCCCATTGCCCAGCCTGTCACACCTTCTATCCAGCCTTCTATCCACCAGCCGTCAAGTACACTGAAATTTACAACACCATTATGGGCAGCCTTCATACCACTTGTGCCGGAAGCTTCGTAGGGGCGGGTTGGGGTGTTCAGCCAGAGATCGACTCCGGAAACCATTTTTGCGGCAAGATCCATATTGTAGTTTTCTAGAAAGGCAATTTTTATGTCTTCTCTCAGGATTTCCATGCTTTTGAAGATCTCGCGGATAATCTGCTTCCCTGCCTCGTCACGAGGATGGGCCTTGCCTGCAAAAATAAGCTGAATTTTGCCTCGTTGGTTTATTTTCCTGAGCATATCAAGATCGGATAGGACAAGGGTCGCACGCTTATATGCAGTCATGCGCCGTGCAAAGCCGATCGTCAGAGCCTTATAGTCCATACCCACGCCTGTCCTCCGGTTAACCTCATCAATAAGGGCTTTTTTTGCGTTCCAGTGAGCTTCCCATATCTCACTGTCTGGGATTCCGTCTACCCTCACCAGAAGTTCAGGCTCATTTGCCCAGCCGGGCAGATAGCGGTCATATAATTTCCTGAAATAAGGAGAAGTCCAGGTATATGAGTGGATGCCGTTTGTGATCGCCTGGATCTGGTAGCCAGGGAAGAGTTCTTTTGAGACACGGCTGTGCCTTTTCGTAACTCCATTGATATAGTTCGACAGGTTAAGAGCAAAAAGACTTGTGTTGAAACGATCTGCTCCTCCAAATCTTCTGAGGATATCCACATCATTTTTATCTTGAATAAGTTCTTCTACAAGCCCGTAATCAAATTTGTCGTGCCCGGCTTCTACAGGAGTATGCGTGGTAAAAATGCATAGTTCCTTAACCTTCACAGGGTCCGTGCCATTGCGCTTCAGGAGTTCCAGGGCAAGCAAGCTAGAATGTCCTTCATTCATATGGTACTTCCGGACTGTGAAACCCAGGGTCTCAAGCATCCGTACTCCCCCTATACCGAGTACTATTTCTTGCTTTAGCCTGTAGCGCTGGTCTCCCCCATAAAGAAAGTCCGTAATTCTACGGTCTTCCCATTCGTTTCCCTCGACATCAGTATCAAGGAATATTATGGGTACGCAGCCTCCTGTAAGGCTTTTGCAATTATACAGCCAGGCTTTAATTTTAACGTCCCGGTTCTGGATTTTAACGCTAACCTCTTCTGCCAGAAGCGTCATGAAACGGGCAGGGTTCCACTCTTCGGTATGTTCTATCTGATTTCCAAACGGATCAAGAATCTGCCTGAAATAACCTTTATTGCTAACCAGCGTTACTGCTACCAGCGGAATGTTCAGGTCTGCGGCCGAGCGAATAGTATCTCCTGCAAGTACACCTAATCCTCCCGCATAAGTCGGAATTTCACTGCTAAGCCCTATTTCCATAGAAAAATAAGCAATCTTCTGTCCTTTCAACACTCCTTGAAGATCGTCCATATATTCAAACTCCGCTCTTAATTTTTATAAGTTTATCTAAAAATATCATCGGTTACATTAAGATAATCCCAAATGTACTACTATAAAAAGTTTTAAGTTTTGCCAATTAAACCGAAAGCTTCTTAAAATATTCATAACATACCATAGTAACTTATAATATATGAAAACTGTGATAAATATTACAATGAATGAAGCTTATTACAATATTTGATAAAAAGAAATATAAAAATTATCTACGGTTATTTATGTTACTCTTATTTTTTGTTTAATGCGTATGCCCCTGATAAACCTGTACTTTCTTACCTTCGAGACTCTGGCTTTAGTTTTCTTTCTGGTCTGTCTGCAAAATGCATGTCAACGAGGTTTCTGGGTAGCCTGGCAACTTCTTGCCGGGTGTTCTTCGGCTTGCTTCTGGAATGGGCTACAATCCAGCAGCTCAATGCTTACGAATACGGAAGCTTTCTGGTAATGCTCGGGTCTGTCCCTGTAGTCATTGGGGTGGCATGGGGAACTATTATTTATAGCGTTCGCTCCTTTTCCGATAAAACCAACCTTCCAGAATGGGCACAACCTGTGCTCGATGGTCTGACGGCCCTGAACATCGACCTATCCGTGGACGCAATAGCCATCCGCCTGGGCATGTGGGATTGGGGAGGAGGTCTTGATTATCAGTACTTCGGCGTTCCTTACAATAACTTCTGGGCATGGTTCTGGGTTGTGTTCTCATTTTCAGCAAGCCTTCGATTGCTATCAAAGCTCCCTAGCTTCTGGGGACGCTGGTTCTTCCCTGCAGGAGCTATTTTCTGCGGCACCACGGGTGTGCTTATTACCAACGAGCTAATTACCAACATTCCCAATGAATTGATACATTATGCTACTATCATTGCAGTTTTAGGAAGCGCTCTGCTATTGATTTTAGTATTACGCCCAGAAGTCTCGACTCAGCCCCAGGCTACATTTGTCTTTCTTGTGCCTCTCGGATTTCATGCTTATTTCCTGATAGCAGGATTAGTCTCAAGCGCTATCCTAGACCCACCTTTTCTGCTAGTGGTAAGTATAGTTATGTGCATAATAGCGCTTTGACTTCATCGAAATGCCCTAAATAACTGGTATCGGTCGAATGCTATGGTTCCTGAAGATACAGGCAGTAGCAGGAAAGGAATATAATACTTTTAAAAAGACCTGATAATTATATTTTTACTTTTTAAAAACCAGTAAATTCCAATTTTATTTATATATTTTTCTTTAATTGTCTATTTTTGTCACAGATTCCTTCTCATATCTTCTCTTGCTAGATTTTAGCTTCCAAGCCTCTGCATTCTGATCCTTTTAAAAACTCAAATCACAAACTTTTTAATTTATTGCGTACTTCTATGTTTGAGAAGCAAAAAATGTAAATATGCGAAACTTTCTCAGGGCTTCCTTTGAAAAGTTTTTTAAAATACGGAGAATAAAATGTCTAAAGCGTTTTCGAACTCGGCCAGGAATGGGAATGGCAGGCAAAAAGCCTGTAAATACCTTAACGAGGTAGCTTTAAGCAATGCTCTGGAAATGGCAAAGGAGCTGATATCAGTAATCAATAAGGTTCCTGTGACAGTTTTCCTCTGGAGACCGGAGAAGTACTGGCCTGCCGAGTTTGTATCAGAAAATATAAAGCAATTTGGATACGCTGTAGAAGAATTTACATCCGGAAAACTCCTTTATGGCAATATTGTACATCCTGATGATCTGGGAAGGGTTGAAAGAGAACTCTTAAGAAGGATTGATGAGGATTATGTGGATTTTTCCCAGGAGTACCGCATCCTGACAAAATCAGGAGAAGTACGCTGGGTTGATGAAAGAACGTTTATTGAAGCTGATGAGAATGGGGTTGTAAAGTACCTTAAGGGAATAATTCTGGATATTACTGAGCGAAAGAGAAAAGAAAAACTGCTCTACATTCAGAGAGACCTTGGCATTGCCCTCAGTACTTCCAGCTCCCTGAACGAGACCCTTGAGAAACTGCTGGACTCCTGCCTTCAAATAGATGAAATCAATGCCGGAGGCGTTTATCTAATAGACGAAAAAACTGGAGATATGGCGCTTGCTGTTCACCGCGGGCTTTCACCTAATTTTGTTGAGTATGGCTCCCATTATAGTGCGAATTCGCCGAACACCAGACTTGTTATGATAGGGCAGCCTGTTTACAAACAGCATATAGACCTTCTTCTTACCTCGAGAGATGATGCACTAAGGCATGAAAACCTCAGGGCTGCCGCAATTATCCCGATAAGATCAGGAGAAAAAATTATCGCAGCTTTTTATCTTGCCTCAAGCCTCGAATACGAGTTTCCGGATAGCGTGCGCACTGTTATCGAAACCATTGCGATCCAATTTGGAGCCTTTATCTCCCGTATCCGCCTTGAAGAGAAACTGAAAGAATGTATAAAGGAGAAAAAGTTTTAAAGAAGAACACTATTTAACCGTTCAGCTTTTTCGAAAGACATTAGCCTTATTTGATAAATCTTAATCTTTTTAATAACAGCTATCCTTTTTAATTGACATTTAATTCTCTTTTAATTATCCTTGATTCTTTTTTGAAGCATGCCCCAAAAGGAATAATGGTCTACTTAATTGAATAAAACAAAGAAACTTAAAAATATAACTGATATAAGCATAGAGATTATCAGGTAATTTCCTTCAGTCGGAGTTCACTATTTTCCTGTTTTATCCACTAGAGAATTACGAAGTTATAATTATTGATATTCCTGCTGACTGAAGATATAAGTAAAATTTATAAATTTTGTCCCTATAAATTGTATGGGGGGAAAGACAGAATAGTATAATTTTCCCTTTTATAGTACAGGACTAAAGAACCAGGACAACTGGAAAAATTGCTTCATGGATTGGTAAATATATCACGGGTCAGGTAGTATTGCTCGGAATTGTAGCAGCCTGGCAAACCCGGTGTAAAGAACCCAATCAAACGGGGTTTCATTGAAAGTTATAAAATTTTGGTGGGGATTATGGCAGAAGATCTTAAAGATAAGATTTATGAATACCTTTCAAACCATTACTACCTGAACCTTGCAACAGTAAGCCCGCAGGGCAGGCCAATGGCTCATACAATGGCATACATATCCGAAGGCGCGGTTGTATATGTGACAACCAACAAAAACACCCGAAAAGTCCAGAATATTATGCAGAATCCTTATGTGGCATATACCGTAGATGAGGATGACCCCGATTGGTTTGATATACAGGCTCTTCAGGTTGAAGGCAAGGCATCAATAATTACGAATGAAGAAGAATTGCGAGAAATCGGGGAAATCTTGGCAGCCAAATTTCCGGTTGCTGCAGACATGCCACCAGACCCGGATAGTATCATGATAAAAATCGAGCCAGAAGTCATATATTACCTGGATTACAGCGTTGAGTTCGGGCACAGAGAGCAGGTTAATCTCTGAGACCCATGTTTAATTTCGCAAAAAAACTGTTCAAAATAATCGTTAATACCCTAATAAGATCATTTTACGTTCTTGCAGGAGGCACTAAAATACCTCCTGCGCAACTGTCTTAGTATTTGTGAATAGCAGAGAGGAATAAGAAGCTGACCGGTAAACAGAATAGAAGCTGGTCGGCAGGGTGAAAATTTGAAAATGGAGTAAAAAAAGATGAAAGGAGCAAAAATGTATGTCGTTTTGTTTCCAATCCCGGCTTCTTATTTTCAGATTCCTTCAGGAATCATTACCTGATCAATTCCGTGGATAACTCCATTTTCTGCAGTGATGTCAAGCTCTACAATGGTTGCACTTTCTATCATTATTCCGTCAGCAGTGGCATTCACAGCGATCTCTCCGGTCCCCAGGGAAGTAAGAGAATTCATGTTTTCAAGAGCATGAGCCCTGTATTCCCCACTGACTGCATGATAGGTCAGTAAACGGTTTAATTTCTCCCTGTCATTACGAAGGTCATCAAGCATGCCTTCTGGAAGGCTATCAAAAGCTATGTCAGTAGGAGCGAAAACCGTGTAGTAACCTCCTTTATTAAGTGTATCCTCAAGCCCTGCATCCCTCACAAGTGAAGCAAATGTAGTATATCCCACTCCTTCTGCAGCCTGAATAATTGTTTGATTATTTCCCTGAGCCCGGTCTTCAGCAAAGGTTTCATTGTCCTGTTCGGGCTCCCCTTCGCCCGGAATTGTGACTTCTCCCCCTCCAGTAAGGAAGTCTTCTTCGTGACTGGATATTAACCCTTCTCCCTTAGCTTCAACTTCTGGTTCCGTGACTTCTTCCATTGCAGCAGGGGTTGCACCTTCTGCCGGAGCTACGCCTTCCTCCACGAGACCGGTCTCATTGTCCTGAGCATCTTCTGAACAGCCGGAAATAAATAGCATTCCTGCTAAAAGTAAAACTGCAAGAATTCCAGATTTCCTAATATCTCTTCCCCCCAAATATATATTTAAAAGATATACTTATGATGAAATTTTTATATTTCATTATATTTTCTTTTTATATAATCTTATCTGTTTTTGCAGGAAAGCATCTGTAAAAGTGAAGATAGTAGAGCCACCGAAGATTAATTTTCATGCAGCCCGATAAGGCTAACATTCTGTCATTGAGATATTAAAAGCCTTAAATACGTTCAGAAAACCCTGCTTATCGGGTCACAGTTCGGAGCGGCTAATCTGAAGGAAATTTATAAATTGAAATGCCGATTTACCTGTACCTTTTACAAAAAGTAGCATTTGTTATTCATTGATTGGTTACAAAATTTTTTAAAAGATTATGATTACATGCGGCGTTTTCTCAGAATCTCAAAAAAGTTCATCTGGATCCCTTATATTACGCAAAACCTCAAAGTTTTCCCTGCTTTACTTAAAGAATTGTAATTGCCTGTTTCCTGAGAGTTACTAAAATACACAAATCCGACCTTCAATACACAATTCTGACGCTTAAATATATAAATCTGTACTGCACAAATTAATTATAGCCTGCAGATAATATCTTAATGAGCACGCGTAAGTATCTGGACACGAGAAGAATATTGCCGGAAGTGTCGAAATGGTGGAAAATAAGGAAAAGCCTCCTGTTTTTTGTGAAAAGTACTGTATAGTCTGCAAGGGTGCAAGAGAGGGAAATAAACTTTGCAAAGCTATCCAGAATATCGAATTGAAAATCTTCGGGAAAAACGGCTGCATCTGGGGAGCAGCAAGGACAAGGTATTACGGAGTCACTCCTGATAAAAAACTCCCTGGAAATTCAAGAAAAAACAAACAAAAGCAGACCGGCAAAAAGAAATAAGGAATCAGAAATAAATGCAATACTGTAATGAACTACAAATATAATTCCATAATATACAATAGGTTATAGCAGCAATTTTCAGAATATCCTGAATATGCCTGTACTGAGTATAGTTGCCTGCGGAATGCTCGAAGATGAGCTTGTACATGTATTATCAAAAGATCGAGAGTTAAAGCAGTTAATTGTCGTGGAAAACCGGAATAGCTCAGGTTTTCTTCGTAAGCTCAGAGCAAGGAACTGCACTCCAAGGCAGGTTTTCCTTGACCGTGTCCCAATGATCCTTCAGGGTCAATTCAGCCCTGGTTTTGGAATTTCTGCAAAGCTTTTTTCATGTTTTCCGTTTTTAGAAAAGCTTTGCAGGAAAAGGAAACTCGGGGAAGAAATAAGCGTTGTTGTGAATCTGCTAAGCCTGGACCTTCATACTGACCTTGAGGTTTTGAAGACAGAGGTGCACAGGAATATTCGTGAGATGGCTCCTTTCTCGGATAGGATCCTGGTTTTTTACGGCACCTGTGGGCATGCACTTGGAGAACTGGAAGAAGACCTGGCAGATCTCCAATGTCCTCTTTTTTTCCTCAAAGACAAAAATGGGGAAACCGTAGAAGACTGCATCAGTTTGGCACTCGGAGGAAATGAGGCTTATGCCAGAACAATGGCAGAATTCAGGGAAATGGGAACAATTTACCTGACTCCTATGTGGGCCTCAAGCTGGAAGCGGCTGGAGAAGGAGACCAGGAACCGGGATTTTAACAAACATTACCTGAAGAATCCACTCTATTGCCTGGCTGCAAAAATTGACAGTGGGATTTTGAATGATCCGGAATTTGATATAAATGTTAAAGAATTTGCCTGCACTTTTGACATGAGAGTTGTAAATCTCAAAGGAAATGTAGAGATTACCGAACAGTCTTATCTGAACGCCCGGAATGGTATAGCTGGAAAATAGTAACGAAGCTGATTTATATTGAAAACCTGTTTAAATTCAAATTAGCTCTTTTGAAGGAGTAGCAGGGTAAAAATAAGAGGAACAGGCTTTAATTGGTCTCAAGTTGCCTGAAGTGACTGCTAAAATTTATATACTTATTCATCTTTTTAATATACTAATATATTACTTTCGAACTCTTTCTAGTATCTAGACTCTTTGGGGTGTCCAGAATAGATATCAGTAAAAAGGTTCTTTTAGTAACCCTTTTAATTTTTGCTGTTCTTACAGCTGCCTTTACTCTCACCTATAGCATGCAGCGTTCTAACTTTCTGGAACTTGAACAGGTGGACACACTGGAGAATGTAGAGAGAATACAGAATGCGATTTCAACTGAACAGAGATACATTGATCGTACGGCACATGATTGGGCATGCTGGGATGATACATATAAATTTATCAAAGACAGGAATCTGGAATATATATATAAAAACCTACAAGACCAGACCCTTGCAGGAATCAAGCTTCATGTGACACTTTTTGTAAACGAATCCGGAGATGTGGTTTACGCAAAATCAATAGATGCTAATACCTCAAAAAGAACCAAGTTTCCGGAGGAGCTTCTTAGCCTGGTAGAAGACGGAACTCTTCTCACAAGGACAGAAAATGAAACCATAAGCGGTTTTGTATTACTCGAAGAAAGCCCTATGTTTATTGCCTGTCATCCAATCCTTACGTCAAATTCAAAGGGACCTGTGAGAGGCACTTTGATTTTCGGAAAATATTTTGATGAGGCACTTCTGGCTTCTTTCGAAGATGCTACCTGTTATTCCCTTACAATGTACAGAACTTATGAAGAATTGCCTGCTGACGTCAGATCACAGATTAAAAGCTTTTCGGATTTTCCAGATAGACCCATCATTATACCTGAAAACGATGAGAGAATAGCAGGTTTCTTCGAATTAGAAGATATTTCAGGCAAGCCTGCCCTTATTATTAAAGCAGATTTCCCCAGAAGGCTCTATTCAAATGGCGAGAGAATCCTGGATAATATGTATTTTTTCCTTTTACTAACCGGACTTATGACAGGCATAGGAGTTAAATTTGCACTTGACAGGCTGTTCGTCTCAAGAATAATACAAATTGACGATTTCGTTACTCGGATCAGGTCGGATAAGGATTTTTCCAGAAACCTGCATCTTAAAGACAATGATGAGCTCTATCGCCTTTCAAAAGAGATTAACGGGATGTTAAATGAAATTAATCTTGCAGAACAGGAATTAAAAGCGCAGGAACGGGAAAAAAAAGTCCTTCTTGACTCCCTAAATGAACTGGTTATTTTCATAAATCCTCAACATAAGATCATCTGGGCAAATAAAGCTGCCCTTGAATATATGAACACGGAACTTCAAAAGGCAGTTGGAATGTCCCTTAAGGATATTTCCGGTACAAGTAGCCCGTTGTCCGACTCCCTGGAGCTTGAGCAAATTTTCGTAGAAGGCAAAAAAAAATCAGTAGAATTTACTTCTATGGACAGCAGGGTCTGGTTGGTTCAGGCGACCCCTGTAACCGAAGATAACGGAAAAATAATAGGAGTCCTCGAAACCTGTAGAGATATTACGGAAAATAAAGCTGCAGAGACACTCCTTAAGGAAAAGCAAATCGCAGAAGCTGCAAACCGTACCAAGAGTGAGTTCCTAGCAAATATGAGCCACGAACTGAGAACTCCGCTTAATTCGATAATAGGATTCGCTGACCTGCTGTATGAACAGGTATACGGTGAATTGAATGAAAGGCAACTAAAATCTGTAGGGAATATCTCTAAGAGCGGAAAACATCTTCTTAGTCTGATAAATAGCATCCTGGATCTTTCAAAAGTAGAAGCAGGAAAGATGGAGCTGAATTATAAACAGTTTGAGCTCGCAAGCAAGATTAACACAATAAAAAGCCTTGTGTCTCCCATAGCCGATAAAAAAAATATTCAAATTGAAATCGATATAGATAGCGACCTTGCCACCATCTGTGCAGATGAAGCCAGATTCGCTCAGGTAATGTATAACCTCGTGGATAACGCTATAAAATTCTCCTATGAAAACGGGCATATAAAAATAGGAGCGAGAAGAAAAGGGGAAATGGTGGAAATAACAGTCTGCGACACAGGAATTGGCGTTAAACCAGAAGATCAGAGCAAACTTTTCAAGCCCTTCAGCCAGGTTGATTCCTTTTTGTCTAAAAAATACGAGGGGACCGGACTGGGACTTTCGCTGGTTAAGCAGATTGTCAAGTTACATGGCGGGTATGTATGGTTCAGGAGCAATCCTGGAGAGGGAAGCACCTTTGCTTTCGCAATTCCTATAGAAGGCAAGAGAGACTGTAGTGGAAAAATACGGATTAATAAAAACAGGATCGAATGACTGAACGTATAAGCGGACTAGAATAAAAGGCAGGAAAGATGCAGGTTAAAATAGAAGGTAACTGGAAAAACTGAAACTGTTTATCTTTTTGCCAGCAGGTGAGTTATGTCCTGCAGGTGCTTGAACTCAATTTTTCCAGCATAAAGTTAAAAAACAGGCTCTTCAACTTTCTGACCAAAATCAATACACAGGCTGGATGTCTCTATCTCGGATTTCTGCAAACTCAGCAGTTCTTCCAGCGAAAAAATTGCATATTTATTTTTCCCTCGCCTGCATTTTTCCAGTTGATCGTAATCAAAACTGAGATTATCATAGCTAGTTACATGCCTTAACCATTCTATCGGAATTTCAAGATCTAATAAAAGCGGTATAGCAGTTTCAAAATAAAGCCTACATGCCTTTTTTTTCGATAATTTACACCAGTTATCTATCATAAAATTTATATTGTCGTCTTTAATCGTAAAAACTACAGGATAGATCTTACACAATATCGGCTTAAAATCCCGGCACTCGCATACATCGTCTTCATTTAAGAACGGGCATAGCTTTCCTAATTTTAATACCTGTATTTGAGTTCCATCATCCATTTTAAGCATATCCAGGTAGCGAATTCTGAAATCCGCTATGCTTATACCCATTTTCTTTGCCATATACTCTTCCTCACCGGGCAGCAATGTACCGATTTTATTATGTTCGCAGGCTCCCCCGCATTCCCTGCAGATATTAAAAGTTATTTGGTTGCTACCGCTAAACGTTTTATGGAAGTTCTCATAAATTTGCATGGGTATATTCTTGAAAATCAACCTGAAAACCTCTATCGTTCAAGCTAGGTACATAAAATAATTTTTCGCAAGTGATATTTACATTTATGCCCAGTTTATGCTTCATTTGCCAGGACTAAAAAGTAAGAACTATTCAGGCTTTGGAGTAAAGGCACATTTGATTCCCACCTTCGAAAGATGTATATACTATTAAATTTTTTAGACGTTTATCTTGCTTTTCAAAATTTGAGCTATATAAAAAACTGATTTATCCTGGCTGAACATCGTTTACATTTTTAGTGGATAACCAGGGAACAAAGTTATCGCAAACTTAAACACTTTTTATGATGTCTTTCAAAAAACTCAGGATTGGAATAAGGTTTGCTGACATTTCTACATGACTCAAGAGGACAGGCTTGCAGAATAATACGGAAAAAGATAGCAATATATTTGAGAGTGATAAATATCCAGAATTTCTGCAAACAGGAACTGATTCCCACAGATCCTTATAGCCTCATATCAGATCCTTATAGCCTCCTCATACCAGATCCTTATGCTTCTATCAGGTGTAGCCAAATTCAGGAACTGACGCGGTTAAAAAATAAATCCTGAGGAAACAACTCAGATTCTCAATCCCCAGGCTCGAGCTTTTTCTCTAATATTAAGCTAATAGGTTATCAGTTAAAGGTTATTCATACCTCAGGGCATCTACAGGTTTCAGCCTGGAAGCCCTGTAAGCCGGAACAGCTCCGGAGACAATGCCTATAACAATGGCAAGGACAAGGCCGAAGAGCATAAGGTGAAGTGAGAGCGAGATGCCTGAGTCCCCTCCGGATCTCATCATGGTCATGCCAAGTATAGGAAATAGAGTTGAGATAAAAGCTCCAAGCATAACTCCAAAAATCCCTCCGACAAAACCGACCATTGCAGAGTTAAAGACAAAGATCATAAGGATGTCGCGGTTTTTCGCCCCTATCGCTTTCATAGTACCGATCTCTTTTGTTTTCTCGAGGACGGAGGTAAACATCGTATTTGCAATTCCCACAGCTCCCACAATCAGTGATACCGCAGCAATAGCTCCCAGGAAAAGTGTCATGGAGGACGTCATTTCGGTAACGGACTCAGCCATGGATTTTGACGCAGTTACGGAAAAGTCCATTTCATCTTCCCGCATAACATGCCTCGAAACCATGAGCTTATCTGTAATATCTTCCATTACAGTATCCACAAGGTCTTCACTCTGTGCTTTTACCATGATTGTATCAAAAACGCCTTTTTCTGCATCCTCGATAAGGTTTACTGCTCCATCGATAGGCATGTAAATATTGCTGTCCCCAAAACCGCCTTCCTCGGTCAGAATACCGATAACACGTACGGACTTACCATTTACTGTTATTACCTGATTGACCCCTATGTCCCTGCCATAAACTCCGCTGGCAACATCGTTCCCTATAACTGCCACATACCTGTCAGTCGGCTCAAGCAATCTTCCTGACTGCGTTTCCAGAGTAGTCATGTATTTCCAGATCTGAGGATCCACACCCGTAATCGAGAGTGTAGCATTCTCTCCTGCATAATCCACTTCTTCACTGCCTGAAATCTCCCCCGCTATATACTGTATCCCCTCTATACCCTGAAGTGCATCAAGATCATCTTCTGTCAATTCGGAATCCATAGCTGAATCGCCTCCTCCAGGATGCCCGGGCATATTTGACATCGCTCTGGTGTATCCCGGACTTATAGCTATTTTTGTCAGATCCATCTCGGAAAGCCTGCTCTGAACCTGTTCCTCCATAGCATCCCCCAGGGAAAGAATGCCTACAACAGCCCCGACCCCTATAACAATCCCTACAATGGTCAGCCAGCTTCGCAGTTTACTGTGCAGAAGCATATTCAGAGCCATCTTCACGTAAGTAGAGTTTCGCATACGGAATCCTTCCTTTCTCTATCAGATAGCTGCATTTAGTCTCTCGTTGTCCCGGAGTCGTATTTCTGGTCCCCAATTCCTTTATTTCTGGATTTTTTCTCACCCTTTGCCTGTTTTTTCTCGCGGTATATAAATAGCCCAGTTACTGCAACCAATATTAACACGAAATAGGGTGTGTATGAACCGAGGCTACTACTGCGTGCTCGCGGGCCAGTTTCAGTGGCAGTACCCTCAGGTGCAGACATCTGGACTGCGACAGCCTTATCAACCGTTATTCTTTCCCCTTTTGCATCGGTATACTCAATCTGGACTTTTAGCGGAGGCGAAGCGGTTGAAGCCGAACTTTCATTGTCTTCTACTGCATCCCCACGTGCTTTTGCAATGCCCGGCGATTCTCCCTCATCTGTAGCCTGTGCGCTCGCAACATTAAAAGATGCAATTGTATAATCTCCCTTCTCAAGGTTTCCAACAATCGATGAAGAGCTCCCTGTTACCCTGAAGCCTTCCTGTTCTGGAACGGATACTTTCACGGAATATGCCATATTATTGCCCACGTTTGCTACTGAGAGGGAAATCTCTCCCTGATCGCTTTCCGAGAAAGAAACATCGAAATCGGTTTCCCCGCCTACAAAGAGCCCTGCAGTTGTCTGGATACTTTTTGCATTCGACTCATAATCTTCAAAGCTGAGATTCACATCTAGGGTATAAAGTCCAGGATTAGCGTTTACGTCTGCCATGACTGAGTAAGCAACCGTTACGGAATCCTCAGGCTCTAGGTATTTGACGTACTTCGTGTTATCCGAATACACCGGCAGGATAACGCCTTTGGGATCTTTCCAGGAGATTACCATATTTTTCAGGGGTGAACTTCCGGTGTTCGTTATTATGAATTCCAGAGGTTCTTCCTTTGCTAGATCAATATTTGCCGTGTTTATGGTAACGATCTGTGCATACTCTTTGCCCCTTACCTCGAGCTGGATGGTCTTTGTGGTTTTAACTGATTTTGACGAGGATCCGTCCTCTCTGGCAGTTGTGACGATATTGAGGTCATATGTGCCTTCGGAAGCATTGGAATCGGTCATGAGCTTGAATTTAAGAACGGCTGCATCATTATCTTCCTGCCGTGCATTCAGGTAGGAGACCTCCTTTTCAAGTGGTTCCCCGGAAACTTTACTGAAAGGGTATTGAGGCTCGATTGCAACATTAATATTCTTCAGGTCATTACTTCCTATGTTCTGTAAGCTGATAGTAAGTTCGACCGGTTCCCCTGGGCGTGCTGCATCGGGATTCTGATTAGTTACATTTGCCTGAACGGATGAAGAATCTATCAGTCCGCTTGCAGCAAAAGTTGTTCCCGCTCCCAGCACCAGCACTGAAGAATATATAATCAGGAGCGTTAACAAAGAAAAATTTTTCATATTATTTCCTCCCTTCATCTAGTATGCATTCCTCGACTTTTTCTATCCGGCCATCCCTGATGTACACAATTCTTGTAGCGTATTTTATAAGTTCCAGGTCATGGGTCACAATGATAACCGTCTTGCCTTCTTTCTTGTTCAAACTGTTCAGAAATTCCAGGATGTAATTCCCAGTCTTGCTGTCAAGGTTTCCTGTAGGTTCATCAGCCAGGATTACAGGCGGGTTCACAGCCAACGAGCGAGCTATTGCAACCCTCTGCCTCTGCCCGCCTGAAAGCTGGGAAGGCAGGTTATGTTTTTTATCTGAGAGCCCTACAATCTCAAGCAGGTACGCAGCTTTTTTTTGGGCTGTATGTGGGTCTTCTTCCTGGAATTCCAGAGGCAGCAGCACGTTTTCCAGAGTGTTCAGAGTGGGAATAAGGTTGAAACTCTGGAAAATGAAACCTATCATCTGCCCTCTGATTCTGGCAAGTTCGGATTCCTCAAGTTCCGAGATATCACCTGAGTTCAGGAAAACTGTGCCTCTCGATGGCAAATCCAGGCAGCCTATCAGATTCATAAGTGTGCTTTTTCCACTTCCGCTCGGACCAAGGACTACGAGGAACTCCCCCTCATAAATCTCAAGATTTATTCCCCTGAGGGCTGCAAAATCGGACTCTCCCATCTGGTAGATTTTCCATACATCATTCAGTTTGATAAGTGGAACTTTCCTGTTCCCAGAGACATTCTCTGCATCCAGACTTTTGACAGAAGCGTTATTGACAAAAGCATTATTGACAAAAGCATTATTGACAAAAGCACTGTCTGAACTGCTGTAAGGATTGTTTTTTAGAGTCTCCCCCGAGTCGTCCATCTCAGAATCAATATCAGATTCACCGTAGAAATCTGCAGCTTTCTCAAGCGAATTCAGAAGATTTGAGGCATTTAATTTCGTTTTAAATGCCCCTATGATTTCTGTAAGTGTCATTATACTCCTCTAAATCATGTCCCGTCTCATCAGGGCAGCTTTAATAATTCGGTCTTCTGTTCATACTTTGCCTGAATCTCCAGTTTAAAAGCCCCTTACGATTTTAGCCTGAAACGCTTTTACTGTAATATTCCGCGTTTTTGAGGCACCTGCAAATGCAGATGCCCCTTGTTGTGGTGTGTAGGTTTTTTGGCTGCTTCTTTTATTCATGCCAGTTTTTCAGGAGAAGGCAGTCAACCCTTTCATTGACATTTAATAATAAAAGGATACTTAACCGCAAAAAGAGAGATTAAGAGATATATTTGTCAATGAAGCTTTTTCAGGAGTTTTAACTCCGTTTCATTCTTTAAATGCTCTCTAAAATATTATTAAATCCCTTCTAAAGGGTTGTATCATGTTAAATCGTAAATCCGCCTTTCCAAGATCGTAAAGTCGGTTTGTTCCTTGTGCCAGTTTTTCAGTTAAGCAACTATGAGGCAGTTTGATCTTAACCTGGTTCACATTTTAATCCGGCCAAAAGCAGGAATATTAACGAAAATAGATATATTAAAAAAAACTGTCAGGGCTGGAAAAAAGTAGATACGGCAATACAGGAAAGTAAACACACTAATAGAGAAAAGAAGTCGGTTATTTGAAAATTCGTGGGCTTCTAAAAGGCTGAAAAAAGTATCTTACCTGAGTTTTAACGCTCCTCATCTCTCAGGATTATAACGTTTCCTCGTCCCCGCTTGAATTTCTCAATCAGTTCTCTTCTTTCCAGGTCTGCAAGCATGAGGCTGACCTTTCCTTCGGAGTATTTCAACCTGCTGCGCAGGTCTTTCTGGGTAATCCTGCCACCTTGACCTCGGATTATGTCCATGACCTCCTGAAGGTCTGTGGGAAGCGGAAGCTTCTTTCTGGAAGCAGAAATTTCATTTTCAGAGATTACTGAAGGCTTATCCCCAGTTTCCTCAAAGGACATCGCCTGTTTTTCTCCCTGAGGTTCAGATCTTACAGGTTCGGTTTCATTTACCCTAGACCCCACTTTAACTTCTGCTTGTTCTGCCGTCGCCTTCTTTTCCGGTATTTCGGGTAATAATTCTTTTACTGGTGACTTTACCGGTTCTCTTATTGGTTCTTTTTCCAGTTCTTTTTCCAGTTCTTTTTCCAGTTCTTTTAATGGCTCCTTCGGAGATTGCATTACCGGATCACTCACAGGCTCTTCTACAGGATCTGCTACCGATTCTGTTGCAGATATTTTTTCTGAGAGTTTTACCTTAGGTTCCTGTGCTTGGCAATCCTGTCTTATTCCTGACTCCAGGTCTTCAGGAGTAGCTTCTATTCTTCTATCTACACTTTTATGTGAAAGCTCTGTTCTTTTAGCGGGAGCTTTTGCCGTGAGTTCGACCTTAGCGGGCTTGGAGAGATTTTTGGTCGCATGTCTTTTTCCGGTTATATATTCCCTTTCCTCAGGCTTATTTTCCTCTATCTTCTTATCCTTTCTAGCAAATTTGTAACCTGCTATAAGCAGGAAAAAAAGTAAAAGAGCTGTCAGCAGATAATTCATACTCAAAGAGCCGGCTCCTCTGGCTGGATCAGTATTGCTTGAATTACCTTTACCAGAACCTGTTACGTGACCTGTGGCTATTTCGGTTACAGGGCTTATATTATTCGAGGACGAGTTTACCGCGCCATTGTTCAGGCTCCTTGAAAATCCGTCTACTCCGGAACTGTCCATGAGTTCATCAGAATAGATCGGAAGAAGCAGGAGGTCAAATACATACGTTCCATCATCTTTAACTTTAACTGTCTCTTCTGCCGAATAAAGAAGGGTGCTGTTTTGATAATACCTGGCTTTAATAGTGTAATCCCCTGGCACCAGATCAAAAGAATACATGCCATACCTTGCCACCATAGACTGCGAGGGAGTGGAATTTACCTCAACCACGGCATTCTCAAGAGGCTCGAAGGTATCCCAGCCGTATACTGCACCGTGGATTGTAGCCGTGCTGTCCGCTAAGGCAGGTCCAACTAAAGCAAGTACAGCAGCGATACAAACAATAAAGAGCCTCAGATTCATTTCAGGCAAACCCAGACTTGCATTTTTAATTTTCTATCTTTCCAGGCCTTTTTAATATTCTTTTTCGAGGTTTATGGGCTCTCCGGAAGAAAGCATCTCCTGTTTTCTATTTCCAAATAAGTTCTGTTGGTGTCCGTAATATTACCTCTTTACCTGTGCCCGATTATTGTGTCATTATCTCCCTATCTGGTCCGCGTCCAGTATCGTTATCTTTCCTATCGGCCCCATATCCTTTAATATCGTCCTCTCCCTCTCTACCGCGTTCTCCGTGATCCGTTTCTTCTTCAAAGAGAGGTCTCGCCCAGATCTCTTCCCTTACCGCCCCCTCTTCCTCCTGAATGCTATATGTGCCGTTACCCTGGAAAGCTGCATAACCCTCGCCATCTGCAGTGAGGGTAATGTTTTCATTGCTTAACATTACAGTCTTATGAGAGCCGGAGACCTTTACATCGGCAGAATTGATATTATACAGGAGCACCTTATCATGCATATCGGTTTTCTCCTCAAATGTGTAATCCCCTTCGATATCAATTTCTGAGTCTCTGGAAAGATCCCCTATTGCCATGTTTCCTTTTTCCAGATGCATGTTAAGGGTGAAACTGCCCATGAGGATAGCTTTTCCTTCTCCTGCTGCACTGAGCTTGGATGTGCTGTTGAGTTCCTCACTCCCAGGCATCAGCAATTGTATCTCATCGAAAATATTTTTGAGAACATAATTAGCCTTAATCATGCTTTCCTGCGACCTTATCAAATACCCCCTTTCCATGTCTTCGGATGAACCATTGCATCCATCAGAACTCTTGACTGAGCTATTATTTTCATCACTTGCGGCTGCGTCTGCGAGGGCTTGATATTGCTTTGCTTCTTCTACAAGAAGGTTGTATTCTTCAAGCAATGCTTCAAGTCTGGTAACATCTTCCCCCTCGGCTTTATATCGTTCAATTACGTTTTTGAGCCGCACTGAGATGATTTCTGCCTTCTGGATATTGCTATCAAGAAGGGATGCCGCATCTCTCAGCTTATGGACGGACTCATAGCCTGGGTGAGGTCCGCCTGGAGGGATATCATGTGGATGTAAACCCAGCATTCCAGGTTCCTCACGGTCCAGAAGCCCTGTATAAGGGCAAAATATAGCCCTGTAAAGCTCTTCTGAAGCTCTGGAAGCAGGATACTGGTCCTCTGCATCAACACAGCCTGAGATCACGATAATCCCTGCAAGCATAAGGAGCAGGGACAGAAATTTGGTTTTCATACTGAGCACGTCCCGTGGAGAGAAATGATTGCTGGACTGTACTTTTTATTCAGGTCCTTATATTTAATGTTGGTTATTTTCAAAGTTTTCTCGGAGTCAATGGAATCTTCCTGTAGACTTTGAATCCGTAATTATTTTGAAAAAGCTTTCAGAGATATCAACTTGGTGTTGAATATTGTACGCATAATTTCTTCAATACTTTACCTGGTTTACTGTGCAGTAGAGTAATCTATTCTGGAACATGTTATCAATGGATGATACTGCTCGATATGTTGCTAACTGGAGATGCTATATTTGGATTTAAAAATAAAAGAATACTTATTCTCTCAGTAAGATTAGTGGATTGAGTTTATCATTCAGAGTTAAAGAGAGATTGTTTTTGAATTTAACCCTTTATAGCCTGTAATTTTCGGTTTTTAAATATTTACTCCCATCTTAACAGTCCCCAATGGATAACTTTATCTTATTTTTGAACAATCTTCTCAATTTAAACAAGTCTGTTCTTAATTCTAAGTTATAGAGGATAGAAGAATATTTTAGAAAACAGGAGAAGGGCTCAAAAGAGAGGGCACAAAAATAAAGAGATATTTACACAGGAGGAAATTGCCAGAAAACAGGGAAAACCCTGCAAAACAGAGAAGTCTGTAAAGCAGGAAAATTCTAAAATTTTGGGTCTGTCAACCATCTCAAGTCTGTCAACCTACGAACAGCCGATGAGACAGGAGAATAAACTTGTCTGGGAATTTGATGAAGAAAATTTCACTGAGGTTCAACATCCTTTCTTAACTCAATCAGTAAAAAATTCCTGAACTACAGACGCTTTAAAGACAACCGCAAACTGTAGATTTTTTGATCTTTTCCTTCTTGCGATTTAACCTGCGTTTTCAGGAGCGTCTAATGCTAACTTCCGTCGATTTATTAGCGGGATACAGCTGTTAGTCTTTATAACTCAGCGAAAATGGCACTTTTCAACACTTAAATTTCAACTTCATCCCACAAAATGGACAGAAATTAGGAGCAATGGGTAGATTCAAATTTCCTGAACAGTAAGGGCAGGTCAGCCTGGTACCTTTTCTCTTTCCAGGAACTGCGTTTTGATGGGCTCTGGACTCTTCGCTCCCTTCAACAGAAATTGAGAGTTCAAGCTCCTTAAGAGAACTCGTTTTATGAATATTACCTGAAAGCTTTGAAGTTTCAATCCGAGTTTCAGAATTACAGCCTTTCAGGCAGCCCTTCAGGGCAGGCTCCTCCTCAGGGATTTCGGCCTTTTCCGTAGCATTTGCCAGTAACGGACTGGATTTATTAATTCTTTCTAGAGCTTTTAATGCAGCCCTTCTTACGCAGGCATCTGAACTTTCACTGGCTCTGACAAGTCCTGAAACTGCATCAAGGGTACCGATTTTCTCAAGTGATCCAATCGCGGTTTTTTGTATTAGACTTTCAGGATTTTCAATAATCATTATCAGCTCTGGAACAGCCTGCTGCGCTTTGAGATCCCCAAGTGCTGAAGCCGCAGCTTCTCTAACCGCGATTTTGGGATCCTTAAGGGCTCTCAAAAGCCCTAATATAGCCTCATCAGTGCCTGCTTTTCCAAGACCCACAACTGCCGATTCCCTTACTGAACTGTCGGAGTCGTTAAGAGCTTTCAATAACCCATCTACGGCTTCAGGGGTCCCGTTTTTTCCAAGGGCACAGGTAATCGCCTTCCTTACAGAGTTCTCATAGATATCGAAAGCTTTAATCAACCCACGGGCTGCTTCAGGAGAACCAATATCCCCAAGGGCTTCAGCAGCCCTGCTTCTCAGATACCAGTCCGGGTCATCCAGGGCTTTTAAAAGCCCCGAGACAGCCTCAGGCGTTCCTATCTTCCAGAGGGCCTCAATAGAAGTTTTCCTCACATCCCTGCTCGAAGCTTCGAGAGCCTTGATAAGCTCAGGTACTGATGTTGACACATTTAAGATCTTACAAAGAGTCTCAGATGCTGCTTCCTGCACAGGCTGCCTCGGATCCTTAAGGGTTTC
Source organism: Methanosarcina flavescens (assembly GCF_001304615.2). Classification (NCBI taxonomy): domain Archaea; kingdom Methanobacteriati; phylum Methanobacteriota; class Methanomicrobia; order Methanosarcinales; family Methanosarcinaceae; genus Methanosarcina; species Methanosarcina flavescens. Next base: position 3,103,459 of record NZ_CP032683.1, read on the forward strand.
CATAAGCTCGTCAAGCACATCTGATTTTCCTCTTTTTCCAAGAGTTTCGGATGCATGCTTCCTTACTTTAGTATCTGAGCTTTCAATTGCTTTTACCAGGCAGAGAGCAGCTTCATAAGTATCGATTTTTCCGAGAGCTGTTATTGAAATTCTTCTCAGCGAATCATCCGGATAAGCCAGAGCTTTCTCAAGACCGTAAATCGCTTCTATGGAGCCTATCCTCATCAGAGCTTTCACTGCCTCTTTCTGAACAAATCTGTCCCTATCCCCGAATCCTTTAACGATACCTGAAATAGCCTCAGGTGTGCCTATTTTCTCAAGGGAGGCAATAGCCGTTTTTTTAACAGGACTTTGAGGGTCATCAAGTGCCTTTACAAGACTAGGAACAACCTCAGGGTTATTGAATTTTCCCAGGGCTTCCGCGGCGGCTGCTCTTACCTTTGGGTTTGAGTCATCCAGCGCTTCAATCAGCGCGGGTAAAGCATTAATGTCTCCTAACTTTCCAAGTTCTTCGGCAGCAGCCGCTCGATTTCCTGCAAAAACCGAGCGTTCCAATTTCTTAATCAGATCTTTTATCTTCTCATCCATTTTCCTTTTATCCCCCATCAGTGTAAAGCTTCATCCTGATTTGTGTAAAGTAAAATATTTAATAAAATACAGCCCGATGGACTTAAAATAAATAGAACGTTGTTAGGTCTGCTAATCTAAAACCGACACTCTTGCCGAATTTTTTTGACATGCTGATCGCACAATTCGGAGACAGCTTAACCCAGCTTTTGAACTCGGGCATGAAAAATTGCATATACCCCCTCTTTACGCTATAAACTCAACCTTTAACATTCTACATTCTTAAAATATATTATGTCCTAACATATAAAAACTTTTAGCCCGTTAATATAAATAATATGTAACTGTAGATTACTATAAGGCTGCAGTGCTAGTCTAAAAAACGGAAGCTTTAAAGGTAGTATAAAAGGAAAACTTGATATTAAAGCAAATCACAAAATTAAAAAGTAAGGCAAATTAAAAAGAAGAAGATAAGTAAAGAATTTTTATCGTAAACCTCAATAAAGAGAGACAGTAAACGAAGGGAAGTAATGTTGAGCTGCAAGCAGGATTAACAGACCCGATGCCGGAACTGTGAAATTATCGTCTATGTTCTCTATCCTTTCCACAAATGAACAGACAATTCCTGCAAAAATACCGGCAAAACCCATTTTTGCGCCGATAATTACGCACAGCACGAGCATGCCTGCAGTACCTTCCCAGGCTTTTGTCCTCTTGTTATATTTAAGGTTCCTTATTATACCTGTGATCCCGTCTCCATATGCCATGAAAAGCACCGGGATCACTCCAAGCCAGAAGCTCCTGTCAATGTACCAGGTGAAAAACACTATCAATCCCCAGCTCAATGTAAAATTCACATCATAAAAGTTTTCAGGGTCTTGAAACCAGTACATCCTCCTGTTGAGTTTATGAGGCAGATAAGTCATAAGAGCAAGCCCAAAAGCAGTGGCTGCTGGCAATATAGGCTCATGGGCGATAAAAGGAAGCAGCATTGCTGTCAATCCGCCAGCCAGGAAGTGAATAACTTTTCTTGAGAAGTACATTGAAGAATTAATTGATCTGCCCTTTTTTAAAGCAAATTCATATACCTTTTTTGAGAGAACCAGAAGCACAAACAGGTTCCAAACTGAGAGGACCGCAAATATGGGCAGGTCTGCCTGTATAGTTTCCCATGAGATTTGAAACAGAGGTATCATAACATATTAAATATCTTTTAAATATATATTTTTTTTGAGTATTCTGAGTGTTTTCCAGCAAAATTTATCAGACGTGATTTTTGGATTATAGAGTTTAAGTACAGGATATTATTCTTGACTTTGATATTTCCTTTTTTTACATTTTTATATTTTCTCAAATAAAAATAGAAATGTCTATATATTTCATAATCTTCATACTGTCATGGAGGAACTCTATGAGGTTTAATAAGCAGATCTTTACAATTCTTATTCTTTCTCTTTCACTGTCCCTCGCAGGGAGCGGGTGCATCTCAGAAGGTGAAGGAGCAGAGGACAATGTCGCACAGGAAATAACCGTGAATGAGTTTTCGAATATCAGGGAAAATCCGGTAACACCATGGAGCCCCGAACCTTCAGCACCTGTGATTGACCCCACCGCCTGTATTGACCCCCAGGCTTCAGTCATAGGAAAGGTGACAATAAGTGCCAACGTTATGGTTTCCCCCATGGCGTCTATTAGGAGTGACGAAGGAATGCCAATTTTCGTAGGAAACAGAAGCAATGTCCAGGACGGAGTTGTGCTTCATGCCCTTGAAACAATAAATGAAGAAGGCGAACCTATAGAAGACAACATTGTTGAAGTTGATGGCGAGAAATACGCGGTTTATATAGGAGATAATGTTTCACTTGCCCATCAAGCTCAGGTTCATGGTCCAGCATCGGTAGGCGATGATACCTTTATCGGTATGCAGGCTTTCGTATTCAAATCAAAGGTAGGGAACAACTGTGTACTTGAGCCGAAATCAGCAGCAATTGGCGTAACCATTCCTGATGGTAGGTATATCCCGGCAGGTACGGTTATCACTTCGCAGGCCGAAGCAGATAAGCTGCCAGAGGTTACCGATGATTACGCATACAGCCATACTAACGAAGCTGTAGTATATGTAAATGTCCACCTTGCCGAGGGTTATAACGAAATTTCATAATTACGATGACCTTGAAGCATAGAAGATCCAGATAAAAAATAAACCAATTAAAACGAAGAAAGCAAATTAGTTCAAATAAGGAAAATCAACTGGTAAAAATCAGGAATTTAATTAACCCGATGTTTACCCGGAATTCAGGTATCCTTCCTTTCCGGGTAAATTTCCCTTTTGCTTTCGGATTTCTTCTCCTGACTGACAAAAATAGAATCCGTCGGCTAATTCTCTTAGAATTAGATGTTTAATATATAAACTTAATTCTAAGTTAGGTTCAAGATGTATAATATGAACTAGGATTTCTATATATTATTTAACCAGATATTTATATTTGTAAAAGTAATTTTTTTAAGTTAACGGTGATAATTAATGAAAATAATGTGCAGATATCTATCTTCGTTTTTAACTCTTGTACTTCTTACCCTACCTGCAGGTGCAGAACCTATTGACGTATCCGGATACGGAAATTTTACTGGGGAACCGGGATGGAACATAACGCAGAATACTTCACATAACTATTTCTATTCTGATTCGGGTTTAGTTTGCGTTGCTACCGGAGAGGCAGAAGGCATTGGAGAAGAGGTTTATGCGGATAGCTTTGTAGAAAATATTACTTTTCTTACTGACAGCCCGGAATCGGAATTATTCCCTTCATGGACTGCCGATGGGAATAATATCATGTATATAGTTCACAGGGATGAAACCGGAAATAATGAATCGTATGTAATGAAATCAAATGGAAGCGAGATTGAGCGAACAGGAATAGGGGAAGGGAACCTTATTGGCTTTAACGATATAAATCCCAGTGGGACAGAACTGGTTATAACAAAATCAATTAATTCCCAGCAAGGGCTCTACCTAGTAAGTCTGGAAAACGGGACAGTAAGCCCTCTTGCAGATGATCCTGATAAATCTGAAGGCTGGGGGGCATGGTGTCGTCTGGGGCAGAAGATAGTATACACACAGAAATCGGGCAATTCCTCTTCCGAGCTATGGATAGTTGACCGGGATGGGAGCAATAGACACAGGCTTGGGACTTCTGAAAACGTTGGAACGGGAAAAGACTGGTGCCCTCTCGGGCTTAAGGTTCTGTACAGTGCTAGAAATTCAAAAGAAAAGCCTGATCTCTGGGTAATAGATTGGTATGGCACAAACCAGACTCAGCTTACAGACACCCCATATGGGGAGTGGAATCCTTCCTTCAGCCCTGATGGTAAAAAAATCATATATATCTCTGATGAAGGAGGTAAGCCTGAAATCTGGCTCCGGGATATTGAGGGAAACTACAGGACAAGACTTACAAATGATATTGGAATAGTTGATTCCATCCCCAGATGGAGCCCCGACGGCTCAAAAATCGTTTTTACAGTACATACTCTGCAAAATACTACGGGCAATTCCATAACAGGCGGTTCAGACTCCAATCTGGAGAATGCTTCAGATAATTTGATAACAAACAGCACGGAAATTGCTGTTATAAAGCTTGAAAACGCACCTGCAGTCTCTCCTTTGCCGGAAGTTACGAGTATCAAAATCGACTCTGTGAGTACAATCCTGGAAAGTGGGGCTATCAACATTTTCCATAACCATAAAAAATAAAGGGGGGGACTCAAGTGAAGGTTATATCTGGGTATCTTTTCCTGACTGCGGAGAGATTGATAAGGTGGAAGGAACAGGCAGCAGCGTAAAAAATTATCCCAAAGGAAGCCTGATCAAAAAGGATGTTGTGAAAAATCTAGGTTATATGCCTATTTCTTTAATTTTCCTTTTCTATACGTTTTGCTTTTATTCCATGCCTATTTTCCGTTTTCTGCCTTTCTTTCCTTTTTAATTTATCTTCATTTTAACTTTTGATACTTAACGTATAATTATTCGTCAAGCCCTTTTCTTCCGAAAATGTAATTCGCAACCCGAATGGCGTCTCTCTCTCCTGTTTCCTTTTCAGGGGAATCGCTCAGTTTTACAACAGGAATGCCGTCAATGCTGTGCAACTTTATCACCATGTTAAGAGGAGGGCTCTCCCGGAAGAAATCAGAGTTATTGGTAAGGCTTGTGCCAATCCCGAAACTGCAGTTAATTCTGCCTTCACAATATTTTTTAAGCAGGATTGCCATATCCGTATTAAGGGCATCACTGAAAACGATTGACTTTTTCATTGGGTCAATACCCATTTTCCGATAGTGTTCTATCACAGCATCCACAAAGTCATAAGGGTCTCCACTGTCGTGCCTGAAACCATCGTAAATTTTTGATAACCTCAGGTCCATGTCTTTAAAGAAAGCTTTTGAGCCAAATGTATCAGTTAATGCAATTCCCAGGTCACCGTTATAGACATCTATCCAGTTATCAAAAGCGAAACGGTTAGCATATCTTAACCCTACAAGCGCCGAAGTGCCCATAATCCACTCATGCCCGACTGTACCAATGGGTTTAAGGTTATATTTTTTTGCAAAATAGACATTGCTTGTTCCCATAAGGGTTTTTATGCCAGAGAGAGTTTTCATCACAAGGTCATGAAGTTCGGAACTTCTTCGCCTGCGGGTTCCAAATTCTGAAAAGAAGCAGTTGTTTTCTTCAAGGACTTTTCCCATCTCAAGGATCTTGCTCTCATAAGCAGCTAGAACGGATTCGGAAGTGCAGCCATTTTCGGAATCCCCTTTCCATGCTTTTTCAATGGTCGCGAAATAGAGTTCTGAAACCACAGCCATAAGTACGATCTCCCAGAGAATTGTGCTGTGCCAGGGGCCTTTTATGCGGATATCGAGATCTTTTTCTTCGGTAAGGCAGACTTTTACCTCATATGGCTTGAAGCGGAAATTTTTAAGATATTCAAGGTACATGGGTTTCAGGTAAGGGCAGTGCTCGGAAAGCCAGTTGTATTCTTCTTCCGTTAGCGCTAACTTCGGGAGCTCTTCGTTTATGACCCTCTTCAGTTCTTCTACGAATTCCGTAGAAAAGCGCTGGGTACCCCGGTTTGTAAACCGGTACTCGGCTTCTGCTTTAGGAAAAAGTTCAAGCACTGCAAGCTGCATGGTGAATTTATAAAGGTCGTTATCGAGTATGGATTGTATCACTGAAGGTCTTCCTGTAGCGTTTTAGATTATTTCTAAAGCAAACTTGTCTTTTTATTCACTTTTATTAAATTGAATTTTCAGCTGCAAATATATAACCACTTTATTTTTAAAATTTCTGACGCCCGGGTAGTGCCTTGAAATGAAGTAAAACTTTCTTTATTAAGCATGGGAAAGTGCGGATACTTCTTACCGCCAAATAAATAATTACCGGAAAAGCAGATACTTATTCCGGAGGTTAATTTTAAGACATAATTGCAGACTTCAAATAGGCTCTTGAAGCAATCTAAACCTGCCAGACAGGGCCGCTTTACCTGTTTTATTTTCAAAACCAGACAAGGTATATGTGTTGCAAGAAAAATCTTTCATCCGCAAGTTAAATATAAAAATTCGATCTGAAAACTAAATCTATAATATAAAACGCAAGATTTAAGCTGTAACACTAAACCCGGGGGAAATTCATATGAAAGCACTTGTATTCGGAGCCGATGGTTTTGAAGATCTTGAACTTTTCTACCCTTATCACCGCCTGAAAGAAGAAGGAATTACAACGCACGTAGCCTCAATGAAGAAGGGCCCGATAAAAGGAAAGCAGGGGTATGAGATCAACGCTGATGCCGCCTTTAAGGACATAAACCCTGCAGATTACGATATTCTCGTAATTTCCGGAGGAAAAGGCCCCGAAAAAATGAGGCTTGACGAGAGCGCTCTTGAGATTGCAAGGCATTTTTTCAAAGAAAACAAACCTGTTGCTGCAATCTGCCACGGCCCTCAGGTTCTTATCTCCGCAGGCGTCATAAAAGGCAGGAAAGCAACCTGCTGGATAGGCATAAGGGATGATATTATAGCTGCAGGAGCACTCTATGAGGACAAAGAGGTTGTCATAGACGGTAATTTTGTATCCTCAAGAAGCCCTGCTGACCTTCACGCCTTTGGAAGAGAAATGATTAAACTGCTGAAGTAAATGTCAAAGTGTTAAGATAAATGGAAAAGAGGTTTTGAGAGTCAAAGCTTTAATTCCAGAATTTTGTTTTAAATTTTACATTTTTGCTATCCTTCTATACCAAACCGTTGATCTGCAACCCTTTTACGAAAAGGCTTGACCGAAACTGTTGAACCGGTTTATCACCAACCGTTGCGCCGCTTGGCCACGCCGTTGCTCGGGGTTTTCGCTCAAGCCTTTTTTCAAAAGGCTTGTGATCAAACTTTTTCTTAAAAAACTCGGGAGGGGCAGTTATTATTTAAATACCGTGGGTTATATTGTACTATCAGGATGATAGACGAAGCGCTGAGGGTTTTTAAGGAGCTTGACTCAAAGGATTTCAGAATCCTTATTGGCATTGAAACCGGAATGAAGCATTTTGAATGGGTGCCAATTGAAGAGCTGAATAAGTACACCAGGCTGCCTTTTGAAAAGCTGGAGTACAGAATAAAGAAACTTGTCCGGAATAAGCTTGTGGTAAGGACTACCCAGCCATATGAAGGTTATCAGATATACTTCGAAGGGTACGATGCTCTTGCTCTCAATGCTTTTGTCAAAAGGAAAAGTATCAGTGCGATAGGGGATGAAATTGGAGTAGGAAAGGAATCAGTCATTTATGAAGCGATCCTGCCGCCCGAGCTTGCAATTGGAGAGCCTGTCCCGGTTGTGATCAAATTTCACAGAGAAGGCAGGACCAGTTTCAAACAGATAAAGAGGGTGCGTGAACATCTGGGAGACAGAGAGCATTTTTCCTGGATCTATGCAGCCCGGCTTGCCGCTCAGCGGGAGTACGACATCATGGTTATGCTGTATCCCAAAGTTTCAATCCCGAAGCCATTTGACCATAACAGGCATGCTGTAGTCATGGAACTTGCAAAGGGCAGCCTGCTCTCAAAAACGAAACTCCTTGACCCCGAATGGTACCTAGATGAAATCCTCAAGCAGGTGAAAATTACCTATTCCCTGGGAGTCATCCACGCCGATTTAAGTGAATATAATATCTTTGCTTCCGAAGATGGTGTCCAGCTTATCGACTGGCCACAGTATATCACTCTTGAACACCCTCACGCTGACGAAATCCTCGAAAGGGACGTTTCAAATATACTGACTCACTTCTCCCGGAAGTACGAAATTAAAAGAGAGCTTGATGAAACAATCCGGGAGATTAAGAACCAGGCAGCCAGGAGCGCAGAGGGCGAAGAAGGCGAAGAAATTAGGGGTCTTAGTACTGTGGAGAAGCTTGATCTTGAAGAAGCCCAGGAAGAAGAAGCCTTTGAAGAGGATATTTTTCAGGATGAGGATTTTGAAGTCGAAAATTTCGAAGCAGAAGAATTTGAAGCTGAGGAATTCGAGGCTGAGGAAACTGAAGCCGAGGAAACTGAAACAAAAGATTTAAAATAACAGGACTACGAGAAAGCTGCCTCAAAAACAACTGAGTTGACGCTTATATCCCCTGAGCTAATGACTCAGGGTTTTACGCCTCGCAATAAACCGATTTTGTTTTCATTAAAATTCAGATAAAAAAATAGATCTGAAGGCAGAGAATTCCAGAATGGGCAAATAGTAGAGAGTATAAGATTCCGACTATTTTTGTCTTCTGAGGAAGCGTGAAAATAACTTTAGGAATCAGATAAATAAATAGATTTATATAATAAAAACAAGTACAGTTAAATATATATTCTACAAAAAATAAAATATAGACGCTCATGCAAAAAAGGATTATCTATGGGATTGATATTGCCCGGGGCTCTTCCAGGGCAAGGGAACTTCCCAGATATGCACTTGCTATCCTAAAAGATGGTGAAGTTTCCCATCAAAGTATGCTCCGTCGCCAGAAGATCTTTAACATGATCCAGAAAGAAAGGCCGGAGATAATAGCTGTTGATAATATTTTCGAGCTTGCAGCCGATAGGAATGAGCTTCTTTCTCTTATGGAACGACTGCCTGAGGGAGTTAAACTTGTTCAGGTCACAGGTGGGCTGCATCCTGAACCGCTTGTCAGGCTTGCACGAAAACATGGTTTTTCTTTTGATCCCGAAAACCCGAATGAAGAAGCTGAAGCATGTGCCCGCCTTGCGGACATGGGAGTTGGGCATGAGGTTTCCCTTTTTGAAGACATCACAAAGATTAAAGTCAGCAGAGCCCGTTCCCTGGGAAGGGGAGGCTGGAGCCAGAATCGGTACCGTAGGAAGGTACACGGAGCTGTGCTGCAAAGGAGTAGAGAAATTGAAAATACCCTGAGAGATCTATCCAGGGAAAAAGGCATCAGGTTCGAAGCCGTAAATGTAAAAGGCTTCGGAGGCTATGTCAGGTCTGAATTCACTGTTTATGCAAAACGCGGAGAGATACCGATACACCCAATGGCAAGCAATGATGCTCAGGTAAGCGTAAGAAGCGTTGAACGCGATAAAATCCGGTATGTTCCTCTTAAACCGAAGAACTCGAGGCGTAAATTTACAATCGTGGGAATTGACCCCGGAACAACCGTAGGAATAGCCATCCTCTCACTTGACGGAGACCTTCTCTACTTGAAAAGCTTCAGAGGAATAGCACCTGATGAGGTGGTCAAACTTATTGCAGAATATGGAAAACCTGCAGTCATTGCCAGTGATGTAACTCCTATGCCGAGCTCGGTTGAGAAAATTAGAAGGAGTTTCAATGCTGTGCCTGCAAGTCCTGGGATCGAAGTTTCTGCCGAAGAAAAAATTGCACTTGGGAAGACCTTTGGCTACTCCAATGACCATGAAAGAGATGCACTGACTGCGGCTCTCCTTACTTACAGGAGTTACAAGAATATCTTTACCCGAATTGAAAAGAAAGCTCCGCAGAATGCCGATATCGAGCTGATAAAATTCCACGTAATCCATGGAATTCCAATAGAGGCTGCAATTGAAAAAGTCCAGGCTTCAGGTGAGCCTGAGAAATCAAAGCCAAAAGAGCGTGCTGAAAAGCCAGAGGACAGGGCAATTGATGAAACCCTCCTGAAAATGAGGGAAACTATCCAGCGGCAGAGCGAGCAGATTCAGAACCTGCAGGAATACCTTGAGGAATTAAAAGAAGAACTGATCGCAAAAGACAGGAAAATCTCAAAACTTGAATCAAGGTTGAATAGCTTCAAAAAGGAAGCCTACAGCGAAATCCGGAAATCAAAAGAAATCCAGAACCGGGATGAGATCATTGAAAGCTTGAAAAAAGAAGTAAGCAAAAAAAGCAAAACTATAAAAGAGCTGCGGCGCAGAAGTAACAAACTGCGTAAAATCCAGAAGATGGAAGTACGTGGAGAAGGTACGGCTGTCAAAGTTATTGCCGCTTTTACTAAGGAATCAATTGCCGAAACAAAGGAAAAATATGGGCTTAAGGCAGGCGACGTCGTTTTCCTGGAAACCCCAAGCGGAGGCGGGGCTGCAACAGCCCAGATTCTTGTAGAAGCCGGAGTCCGTGCCGTACTTATCCCTGAGGACATTTCGCACGCAGCCAACGAGACCTTCTTCAAAGGGGACGTGCCGGTTTTAAAAGACATTCCGTTAGAAAGGGCCGAAGATTTTGCAATGGCTGATCCCGAAACTCTAAAAGCCGCAATCGCAGCCTGGGAAAAAGAAGCCGACGCAAAACGGCACAAAGCCAAACAGGACGAACTGCAAAGCCTCTTTGAAGAATATAAAAGTGAAAGGCGCAGGGGCCTTGTTTAGAGAGCCTCCTTTTAACCTCCAAGCCGTTAACCTAAAGCTGTTGTGCCGAAACCGTTGCGCCGGTTTATCACCAAGCGTTGCGCCGTTTGATCACGCTGTTTTAATTAAAGCATGGTTTTTGATCAAATTTTTTTCTAAAAAGTTTGTGATCAAACATATTTACGGCACCTTTTTTAAGTAATAAATTCTATCTGGGTCAACATGCCATATCCCGTAAAAAAGCCAGCTGAAGAACCTGACCATGCCCCGATTAAAGAGCATTTCCAGCTCAGGGAAACCATAGTTACTATTGCGGCTGATGACCAGGCTCATATCGAAGCTGCAAAAGAAGCGATCCGCATCCACAGGGCAGCCCTTGAGACTTACATTCTTTCCGATCCTTATTTTCGGCTTACTCTTGAGCCCTATGAATGCCCGAAAAATGCTCCTGAGATTGTAAAGAGAATGGTAAAAGCCGGAAACACTATGGGAATAGGTCCTATGAGTGCGGTTGCAGGTACGATTTCGGCGCTTGCAGTGGAAGCTATGGTTAATGCAGGAGCTAGGTACGCAATTGTTGATAATGGCGGAGATATTGCACTTATTAACGACAGGCCTGTTGTGGTAGGGATCTATGCTGGACAATCCGCTATTAAAAATCTAGGTCTGATATTCGAGCCCCGACACTCGATTACAGGCGTATGCACTTCAGCCGGTACAGTTGGGCCCTCGATAAACTTTGGGATGGCGGATGCAGCGGCTGTGTTCTCGGACGACGTTTCCCTGGCAGATGCGGCTGCAACTGCTCTTGGAAATGAGGTGGGCATAGGCAAGGAATCCGTAGAGGCTTCTTTCAGAGCTGTGAAGGGAATTCCGGGAATAAGAGGGGCACTTGTGATTCAGGGAGAATACATTGGCATGTGGGGTCAGTTACCAGAAATTACAAGGGCTGATATTAGGTATGAACATATAACTAAAGCGTAAGTATTTTTAAAACAGGATACTCACATGAAATTTATCACGGCTTTTATATATTCAAAGCACTTTTTATTAGCTATGCATGTAGTAAAATGGCCTTTTAACTTGATTCTGCATGAAGCCAGGGCAAAAAACTAATACAATATCAGATTTATTTTTAAATAAATATTAAAATTATAAAGTATACCGACCCTGTTTTTGTACATATTCTAGGGAATATTCTGCTAATTTACCCTTTCTGCTATTTACTAGATATATCAGAAAAACTGTCTCATCTCAAAAACTAAATTACATACTAGCAATTAAATAAATATTTAAAGGTTATCATTAATTGTGGGGAAAGATATAGAATGAGTGAAAAACTGAGAAGATCCGGTATTGATATCATTGGAGATCTGCCCTGGGGAGCACATTTTTGTCAATTCTATCGGACAAAGGATGATTTGACGGAAGTACTTATTCCCTATTTTAAAGCAGGACTGGAGAGTAATGAACTTTGCCTGTGGATCACAGCATATCCGCTGCGTGCTGAAGAAGCAGAAGAAGCCTTAAGGAAAGCTGTCCCTGACTTTGATGTTTATCTCAAAAATGGCCAGATATAAATTATTCCCTACACTTACTGGTATGTAAAAGAAAATATTCTTGACTCGGAGAGAGCTTTAAATGGCTGGATTGAAAAACTCAGTCAAGCCCAGGAAAATGGCTATGAAGGAGTGAGATTTAGCTGGAGCTTTTCCTGGCTAAAAAAGGAGGATTGGGGAAATTTTGTTAATTATGAGAGAAAAGCGAATGATGTTGTTAGCAACTACCGTATAATATCTTTATGTACCTATTCTCTTGATGCACACGATGTAACAGAAGCCTTAGATATTGCCACAAACCACCAGTTCAGTCTGGTTAAAAAGGAAGGAAAATGGGAGCAGGTAGATAACTCCGGGAGGAAAAATCTCAACTGGCATAAAAGAATCGAGAAGACTCCTCCCCAGAACAAGCAGAGTATCAGGTTGAAGCCGGCAAATATGCTCTCACATGATAGGGAGACGATAAACCTGGAGTTTGCCGATATTATTGATATCCAGGCTATACAGTCTCTTATGGAGGATTTCTATAAGCTTGCTCACATTCCCATCAGTCTGAACGATCTCAAAGGCAATGTTCTGGTAAGTGTCGGATGGCAGGACATCTGCACGAAATTCCACAGAGTTCATTCTGAAACCTGCAAGCACTGCACGGAAAGCGACACAAAACTGTCTTCAGGAGTTTTTCCTGGCGAGTTTAAGATGTACAAGTGCAAGAACAACATGTGGGATATAGTGACTCCCATTATGGTAGGCGACCAGCATGTCGGTTATATCTTCTCAGGGCAATTCTTTTTTGAGGACGAGCCTCTTGACTATGAACTTTTCCGATCTCAGGCCAGAAAATACGGCTTCAATGAGGAAGAATACCTTGCAGCGCTTGAGAAAGTCCCACGGTTGAGCAGGGAAGCCGTGAACACAGGCATGTCCTTCCTCATGACGTTTGCCAATATGATCTCGCAGCTAAGCTATAACAATATAAAGCTAGCCAAATTGCTGGCTGAACGCAGTAAACTTGTTGACGCACTGCAGGAGAGTGAGAAACGTGAGCGGACTCGCTCAGATGAGCTGTCAGTATTACTGGATACTGTCCCTGTAGCTGTGTATATTACACACGATCCCCAGGCACTTAAGATAACTGGCAACCGGCTCTCATATGAGTGGTTACGGATTCCTGTGGGTACAAATTTCTCCAAGTCCGCTCCTGAAGGAGAGAGACCCGAGATGTTTAAGCTATTCAAGAATGGGGTGGAGATCCAACCAGAAAAAATGCCGTCGCAGATGGCAGCTACAGGCATAGAGGTAGACAACTGCGAGCTGGATATCGTATCTTCTGACGGCAAAACACGGCACGTATTGGGCAATGCCAGGCCTCTGCGTGACGAACAGGGAAACCTGCGCGGATCAATTTCTGCATTTATAGATATTACAGAACGTAAAAAAGCAGAAGAAGCACTGGTTAGAAGTGAGAACGAGTTCCGAACGCTGGCTGAGAATTCCCCTGACGTGATTGCTCGCTATGATAGACAAAAGCGCTACATATATGTTAATCCTGCTGCTGCAGAACCTGTTGGTTACCTTCCGGAAGAAATCATGGGAAAAACCAGCAGTGAACTGGGAATGGACCCTGAGATAGTAAAGTTCTGGGAAAAGCATATTGAAAATGTTTTCATTACAGGTAAACCTGAAGAAATCGAATCCCGATATAAATCACCTGATGGAAAAAAATATTATTTTAATACCAGAATAGTACCCGAGTTTATTGACGGTGAGGTGATATCAGCTCTTGCTATCTCACGGGATATTACAGATATAAAAAAAGCAGAGATCGGGTTGAAAGAAACACTTGATAATCTGGAAAAATTAGTTGAAAAAAGGACTGAAGAACTTGAGAAAGCTTATATTTCGTTAAAAGAAAGTGAAAAAGGTCTTGCTGAAGCTCAAATGATGGCTCATATAGGAAGCTGGGAATGGAATATTAAGACTGATAAAGCATACTGGTCTGAGGAGATGTATCGTATATTCGGGCGAGATCCTAAAAAACTGGCACCGTCTTATAATGAGTATCTAAGTTATATACATCCCGATGATCGAGATTATGTGGATAATACCCTTAAAGAAGCCGTAAGTTCAAGACTTCACGGTATTGAGTACAGGATTGCCCAGGACAACGGAGAAGAAAGGATAGTCCAGACTCAGTCTGAAGTTATTTTCGATGAAAAAAATACTCCCATTAAAGTAAAAGGAATAGTTCAGGATATTACTGAACGCAAAAAAGCCGAAAAAGCTCTTTTAAGCCTTGAAATTGCCCGCAAAAAGGAGATTCATCACAGGATTAAAAATAACCTGCAGGTGATCTCTTCTCTCCTGGATCTTCAGGCTGAAAATCTCAGTAACAGGAAATGCGTTGAAGAATCTGATGTCCTTAACGCTTTTCAGGAAAGTCAGGACAGAATAATGTCTATTGCCCTGATTCATGAAGAGTTGCATGAAGGTGGAGGAGACAATACACTGTATTTTTCACAGTATCTTGAAAAGCTCGTTGAGAATCTTTTCCAGACATACAGCCTTGGGAATGCCGATATTAACTTAAAGATGGATCTTGAAGACAATATCTTCTTTGACATGGATATTGCTGTCCCACTGGGAATAATTGTCAATGAGCTTGTCTCTAATTCGTTAAAATATGCATTTCCAGACAGGAATAGAGGAGAAATTCGGATTATATTATTCAAAGAAGAAAAAGCCGAAAATTCAGCAGATAATAATGATAAAGAAATTACTGGAAAAGGTGCAGAGTATACCCTGATTATCTCAGATAACGGAGTGGGCATTCCTGAAGAGATTTGTTTGGAAAATTCGGATACTCTTGGTCTACAACTTGTAAATATTCTTGTAGATCAGTTAAACGGTGAAATCGAGTTAAAAAGGAATAATGGTACGGAATTTGACATAAAAATAAAGGTATAGAAATGATAAGTGTTTTTCTATTACTTTGCAATCCCGAATGATCTTCTCAGCGCCTGGCAGCTATAGAATTTAAAAGGCTAAGTCTAAGAAAGCTGTACTGTAGTTCCAAAATAGATTTATGTTATTCGTACAGTAATTTACAGATAGAGAAAAAAATACAGATAACATTGACAAGGGATGAGCCTGGCATGGGATCAGTAGAAAAAGGTGAAACTTTGAAAGCTCTGGTTATTATAGATATGACTAACGATTTTGTCTATGACACATACGATTATGAAGGGACGTTATATGAGGGAAAACTTGTAGCCCCGATGGGAAAAGCGATCGTTGACAATATAGCCAAGCTGGTAATAAAAGTAGTAAAAGGGGGAACAGTCAGCGTCTTCAGGCTTCCGAAAGATCATGCCAGCGCCTTTATGAATCCCGAACTCGAACTGAAAATTGCAGAGCTTGGAATCAATGAAGTCTTCATAACAGGTCTGGTTGAGGAAGTCTGCATATACATTAACAGCATGGGTTTCCTTGAAAGGGGTTTTAAAACAAATATCGTAAAAGGGTGTACAGCACCTTTCAATAAAGAAAAAGGGAGAGAAGCCTTCAGGGAACTTACGGAATGCGGTGCAAAAATGGTTGATGATATTCCGGACGACATAAAAGTTATACTGCTTCTCGAAGACGAGCACGACGAAAACTCTGAAGAAATAAAATCAGGAGCCTGGCCGCCCCATAATATGAAAGGGACACCAGGTGCCCTGACCGTGAAAACGATCAGGGACGCACTTGAGGAAAGGATATAAGAGCAATAAAGCCCTTACTGGCTTCTTCTCATTTCTCTTTATACTTTTTCTTCGTATCCGAGTTACCATTTCTTTAAATATAATTTTTTCAGGCTTACTCTTCCTCTGCCAGTTTATGCAATTCCTGAATCCTTGATTCCACGACGTCCATGGCATCTTCAAAAAGTTGCCTGTTGATTTCGATCCCGAAGTGTTTCCTGAGTTTTGCTTCAGGAGGCATTGTGGAACCTGCCGAAAGGTACGCTATATAGTTTTTATTGAAAGTTTCGGGATCTTTCCTGTACTGTTTGAAGAGAGCGAGGGTTATTGCCTTCGAAACTGCGTAATTGAAGGTATAGTAGTTGCTTGTCAGGTAAATATGGTTGATGTAGGTCCATTCCGCAGAATCTTCAGGGTAATACTCAACTGAAGGGCTCCTGTACTCTTTTGATAGGCTCGTCCAGATGGCATTGAGTTCTGCTCCGGTTATGTTTTCTTTTTCTACACACAGCTTATGCGCTTTATATTCGAATTCCGTGATTAGCGGCTGCCTGGTGAAGAAATTCTGGTAATCGTCGATTTGCTGGGAAAGCACGGCAATTGCGGTAGCCCTGTCCGAAGTTTCGACAACGTGATCAACAAAAAGTTCTTCGTTAAAAGTGGAAGGGATCTCCATCTCGTAGATCGTGCCTGAGCAGTAAAGGTAGTCTACGGAATTGCTCATTAGATAGAAATTAACAGCATGTCCCAGCTCATGTATCAGAGTTTTCTGGTCTCTTAAAAGGCCATCGTAGTTCATAAAGATAAGGGGCGGAGCTTTCAGGGCGCATGAGTTGGTACAGTAGCTTCCTGGCTGTTTTCCGTGTTCAGGGTCAGGATATACGTCTATGAAGCTGCCAGTTACCATTTTTAAGAAGATTTCTTTAAAGCTCGGATCCATCCTCGAATAGGATTTCTGAACTTCTTTTAAGGCATCTATGTAAGCATACTTTTTCCCGGGTTGATCTGTCAGTTGCAGCATAAGATCGTACGGTTTTAGCACATCAACCCCTAGTTTTTTCCTCCTGAATTCGTTATAGTCCTCAAATACCCCTTTTCTCTGCTTGAAAACTGCGTTCATGTCATCAATCTGAGCATGGGTAAGATAGGAGTTATACAGGGTATTATCATAGAAGTCCGCGTATTTAAGCTCCCTTGCAACAAGATCGTCAAGCCGGGATTTTCTTGAATAAAGGGCTGCCATGGAATCTGACTCGTTTATCAGGTGGTAGAACCTCTTGTCATAACACCTTCTCCTGTTTTCCCGGCTCGGGTCGGTTGAAAGTAGGGTATTGTAAGACTGAGAATTGATGGAAAATTTCTCTCCGTTCTCAAGTGTTATTTCTCCTGCCTTTGTGACTTTGTTCGTTATTTGCGAAAGAGCTTCTGTCTCAAGTTTCATGCGCTGGTTTTCGAGTTCAGCGAGATACATAGCCTGAGACTCATTCACTGGCCTGTGTTCTGCAAACCTAATATAGCTGGCTTCAAGATAAGCCCTGTAGAATTCAAGTCCGGGCTCTTCGGAAAAGAGCCTGTCCCATTCCTCCTTCCCGAGCGAGGTCAATTTTACAGCTGAAAAGGCTATAGCTTTCCTGTATTCGGTAAACAGATCCTGAATACCCCTTACCAGGGAAATAAAAAACGGCTCGTTCACGTTTTTACTGAGCTGAGTATGTGCGTAGGTGTACAGAATCTCCAGCGATTTTGAATACTCCTTTTCACTTTCCAGAAAATCAAGTAAATCAGACCCCGACAGCTTTTCAAATTTTGGACGGAAAGTTTCGTTTATCTCTTGTGGTTTCTTTTTCAGTCTCTCAAGCTCTTTCGAAGCATCTTCCCTGCTGCTAAAAAGGTATGTATCATTCCATTCCGTCGTAACCTCATCGGGATTAAGCTCCTCTGATGCAGATTTCTCGCTTGTGATTTCAGAAGATCTTTCTGTCGTTTCCGAAGCCCTGCCTTCCGGAAAAACTGCAAAGGACAGCAATGCTCCGAGAGCGAGGGACCCTTTTAATTTTCCTGAGGATATAAGCCTTTTAACTGAATTCATAAAAAAGCTACCCCTGCTATAATATAGAAAAACTATTTATTATATTCAATTATTAGCATTGATATGATTTATTGCATGCTAATAGAGCAATTTGAATTTTTAATCAATTGCAGGATTGTGAGAGTTAACGGAATGAATATCCTTTAGAGTGTATTAACAGGTTCACTCAGGATAAAACCCTTTCCTCATAATTTATTACACTCTCGATTTGCTTTTCCGGCGGCATCATTTCTTCAGGGATTTTCTTTGGATCGGACTGGATACGAACTATACGCTGCGGTAAAGGAACTTCTATACCATAATCCTCCAGAGTCTTTTTTATATTCCATAGGACTCTGGTTTTTATTCCGAACCATTCACTCA
Source organism: Methanosarcina flavescens (assembly GCF_001304615.2). Lineage (NCBI taxonomy): Archaea > Methanobacteriati > Methanobacteriota > Methanomicrobia > Methanosarcinales > Methanosarcinaceae > Methanosarcina > Methanosarcina flavescens. The sequence goes on from NZ_CP032683.1 coordinate 3,121,656, forward strand.
CAGGCGCCCAGATCCTGACAGTAAGATTTACCGAGCTGTCCCCAAAATCACTTACGAAAATCGAAGGAGGGGGATTCAGGAGAGCAAAAGGCTCTTTGTCGATAAGGTCTTTGATGAGAAAGATTGCGGTATCTGCGTCGTCACTGTAGCGGATCCTTATTGTATATTCAAACCGCCTGACAGGATGCCCGACAATATTTGTGATATTTGTGGTAAAGACCTGCTGGTTGGGCAGGCGGACAAGGAGCCCGTCATAAGTCCTTATAATTGTTGAAATTATACGAATATCGGTTACATAGCCTGAAATTCCGCTTATCTCAACCTGGTCTCCAATCTTTATTGGCCTCTCGACCATAAGGAAAAACCCCGAGATCAGGTTTCCCACAATGTTCTGGCTTGCAAAACCGAGAATGATACCTGTGACTCCTCCCGCAACCAGAAGAGCTGAGGGATTAATTCCTATTAGAGATAGATTAGAAAGAAATACAATAGTAAGCATACCGTAGTAAAAGATCTTAATTATAGTCTCACACATATCCTTACTGACTCTATCTTTGAGAGACCTGCGCAGGTAAAGCGAGAGAATTTTGGCAATGAGTGTTGAAAAAGAAAGAATTAGAATAAACTTTAGCACCGATCCCAGAGTTACGGTACCGTCTGAAATAGGCAGGCTGATATCAAGAAAATCGAGATCCGTAATCAAAAGCCCCACCCCATGTAAAACTTGGGAGGTACAAAACCAAGTTTCTGAAGACTATAGACCCCGAAAGCTTCTTTTCTGGCTTTAAAATCTCTTAGAGGGCTGCTTTTTAGCTCCCCACTAATATGCTGCAATTCAAAACTAGTTTCAGCCGTGTTCCTGTTGAGAATATCCATACGTGCCCGCATGAAAGCATCACCATCACTCCCATAATAAAGTTTCATACCATATGCACTGAAAACCGCCTTTGAGATGGACGCCCAATCCGAGGAGGTATTTCGAAGGGTCAATTCCATAATTCCCTCCTGTAGAGAATTGGGGGAAGGAGAAATTGAATATATCTTGCTTTTCCAGTGCTTACAGAGAACTCCATTTGAAACCTCCCCATAAAGGGTAAATTTCTGTCTCGCCAGTGTCATCACATCCAGAAGCTGAATATTCCTGTCTCCCTTATCCGAGATAAAAACGCCTATCTCTATCGGGAAAGTAAGGAAAATTCTTCTTTTTGCTCCTCCTGCAAGAAGCAGGGTTTTTTCAAACTCAATAAGCAGGTTTGGAGTAATTTCTTTAGGTGTATTCAGGGGTTCCACCGGATTTATTATCAGGCGTTTTCCATCCGCAAGGATAATCTTCTCTACTTTATCGGTTCCAAGCGTCCTTCTGTATATCCAGTGCTCTCCGTCGTTTTCCACAGAGATCGAAATCCCTTCCTGCTCTACTGAGAACGGGGGTTTATAATAACCGTACATAATAATCCGGAATTAAAATTTTGATAATTTCCTGAATCTCTTAATATAGACTTATAACATTATAAAAATTTTTATAGATAAACCCTTTCCTGGATAATGAGGGGAAAAGCAAAGAGGAAAAAGCAGGCAGGAAGCAGAAAAGAAGAAAAACGCCTGATAAGAAACAAAGGAAGAAGGTCTGCTGGGAGAGAAAACTATGAAGGCACGAAAAAGAACAAAAGAGAAAAGCAGTATACCTGGAAAAAAGAAAGTCAAACCCATTTCCTTTTTTTAAAATAAAGAAACATACTGACTCCCAGAATAGTCATTCCAAACATTACTGCCGGATAACCCCATCGCCATTCAAGTTCAGGCATGTATTTGAAATTCATGCCATAAACGCCTGCTATGAAAGTGAGGGGAATGAAAATCGTTGCTATAACGGTCAGAACCTTCATGATGTCGTTCATCCTGTAGCTTACACTGGAAAGGTAGATATCTACCATTGAAGATAGAATATCCCGGAAATCCTCGACTGAATCAATTACCTGGATTGTATGGTCATAAACATCTCTCAGGTAAATGCGGGTAGTCTCTTTGATAAGATCTGACTCGATCCTCTGCAAGCCATTTATCATCTCTCGGAGGGGCCAGACTGCTTTACGGAGAGTAATCATATCCCTTTTATATTTCTGGATAGTCTTGAGAGTTTCAGGCCTTGGCTGTATTACCAGCCCTTCTTCAAGATCTTCGATTTCGTCCCCGAAGTACTCAAGTATCGAAAAGTAATTATCGACAACTGTATCAATTAGGCTGTAGGCAAGATAATCCACCCCGGTTTTTCGCAGGCGGGAAGCCGGATTTACAAATCTTTCCCGCACAGGATCAAAAGCATCCCAATGCCTTTCCTGAAAAGAGAGGATATAATTGGGTCCAATGATGATGCTTACCTGATCTAGAATGATCGCTTTCTTTTCCTTATCAAGGAGCATCATTTTTAAAACCGTATAAATATACGATCCGTAATCTTCAGTCTTAGGTCGCTGCCCTGTGTTGAGCACATCTTCGAGGGTAAGGGGATGGATATTGAAATAACTCCCGAGCTTTTCTATAATGTCTATTCTGTCCAGCCCATCCACATTTATCCATAAATTGAGATGGGGCAGGTTCTTAAACTCCATGCATTCCTCAATGGTCTCCAGCTCTCGTTCTATAAGCTTATCACTGTTATAAGCCAGGACCCGGATTTCTACCTTTTCGACCTTCTTTTCTCCCACATGGACAAGTGTTCCAGGTGCAAGTCCGGTTTTTGACCCTCTTCTTTTAAAAGACCCCATGCGTGTTTCTCTGCCCCACATTCTAATAAAATAGATTATTCATTAATTAAAACTTCATTGATTTAAGCTTGTGCACAACTTTTTACTCGAACAACTTTTATACTTTTGAGTTATTCTGTCTTATTTTTAATGCAACAGAATTTTCAACTTGAAATAAATTTTTTATATGCCTGCAGATAAATATATGTATTATATATTTAATAGAATAATATATTAAATATATACAGATCTTTTCCAATAATTGGGGAATTTGGAAAGATCATCAGTTCTAGAACTGCAGCATGGGGTGGTTAATATGGTTGAAACAGAAATTATGGATAGCTTATACAGCATGATAGATCAATTCATAGCATTTATTCCGACATTAGTAGCCATAATTCTTTTAATTATAATAGGAACAATATTGGGGAAATTCCTTGGAAGGATTGGCGCAAAGATACTGGATAGAATAGGACTGGATGAACTCATTGACAGAACTGTTATAGGTGGGATGTTAAGAAGGGCACAGATGAGTACAGTCGCCTTTTTTGATGCAGTTATCCGGTGGTTTATTTATATCATCTTTGCCATAATCATTCTGGATCTTCTGAATATTGACGTTGTGAATGATTTCGTCAATCTTGTAATATACTACATCCCGCTTATTATCTCGGCTATTGTTGTCCTGCTCATAGGATTGCTGATTGTGGATTTTGTCAGCGATTTGCTCGAGAAGCTGCTTATATCGGCTGGAGTAGACGAGAAATTTGAGCAGACCCCTATTGGAGCCTCTCTCAGATCTGGAGGGCTGACAGTCTCAAAGGTAATAGCTGGAATAGTCAGGATATTCGGATACCTGATTTTCCTTACCGCCGCGTTTGATATCCTGCAACAGACCATGATTACCGATCTGCTGAGAGATATTACTCTGTACCTGCCACGTGTCCTTGTGGGTATCCTGATCCTTGTAATAGGGATTCTTGCTATTGATATAGTGATGGACTACCTGAGCAATACTGTCAGAGGCATGAATATAGAAGGAGCAGATATAATTATTCCGCTCCTGAGGGGCTTCCTGCTTCTCATTGTGATTCTGGTTGCCCTGGACACCATGCTAATTGATACCACCATAGTATACATATTCTTCAGGCCGCTGGCATGGGGAGTTGCAATCGTGGTCGCATTCAAGTATGGAGTTAAAGATGCGCTTATTGCCTATGCGAGAGAAAGGAAGTAACCCTTCCTTTTATTAATTTTTGAGCTCTTCTTTTTGCATCCTGATTGTATCAATACAGATTAGTCAATACAGACGAAAACAATCCTAATTGACCGAATTTGTTTTGACTGATCAGTCCTATCAAGGATAAAACCACAACTGCAATCCATTATAGAGAGAATAATATATAAATAAAGCAATATTTATCAGATAGTCGACTGTTTTCTAACATTATTTATCTGATAATCAACTTCTTTCTAACATTGGCAGACTATTTTTTAGATGCTATTCTAAAATAATAATTATATATTTAAGATTCATTCTTTTACAGCTGAGATTTTTCAATTGATCACTAATTAATTTTGGCCAGCATAGAAGAGGACAGAAAAGAATAATGTCTTTATATCCTGAAACATGAATAAAAGAACTCTTCTTGTAGGCGATATCGAATAAAGAAACCAGAGCCATAAAAAGGATCTGAAAGATTCTTCAAATTATAAGAGCTCAAATAAATTTTATAAAATCCGCATTATTCATTATAAAATAATATTAATAAGAAAATACAAGTACTTTTTGTATGATATATAAATTTGGAAATCATACATATTCACATAAAATAAATCTTTAAGCAGACCAAAATGGGGATACAGCTCTAACGTGAGGGATTGTTGTCTGCTAAAAGGATATAAGCGGGGGAATCTGGAATTAGATCAGGATTAAATCTTGTAGTTTATACTTTAATTCTTTTACTACTGGTAGGTGCAGCTGCCTGCACCGCTTCTGCGCAAGACGGCGAAGCAACAATTACGACGAATCTGACAGGAAATATATCGAGAGGAGCAACCGTACTGTATAATGACACAGTAAATCTAACTGAAGGTAACTTTACCTTCACACCGGAAAACTCTACCCAATCCTATCAGGTAGACAACTTTACGGATATTGGGGCTCTCAATGCGACAGGACTCCGGTATAATGTGTCCTTGATACAAGATGAGAATATGACTAATGTATCCGTATTGGAGGGCATAGAAGGCATAAGGAACAATTTTACGACCGGAGAAATCTGGTTTGTATATATAAACGGGGAACTTGCTGAAGAAAATTTTGGGATGAACCCGGTAGCTGATGGGGACAACCTGAGCTTCTGGTACACTGTTGAAGAAGATGGAGAAGCCGCTATCGAGAATGCAACCTACGTGGCAAGCATCACAGTTGCCAGGGAAGAAGGCATTAGAGAAGAAGAAGGCATGGAGACGCAGCCTGAGCTTGAACAAAACCTGACTGAATTGTATAACGATACTGTAAATCTCACTCAGGGAACCTTCATGTTCATGCCGGAAAACTCTACCCGGACCTACCAAGTGAATAACCTCACAGACCTCGGAGCTCTCAATGCGACAGGACTTAACTTCACTGCCTCGGTAATGCAGAATATGACCGACGCTCAAGCCGGAAATATGACTGGAGTCCAGACAGGAGACGTGACCCAGACTCAGGCTGCAAATCTGACAACTGGAACCCAGACTGCAAACCTGACCCAGACTCAAACTGGAACCATTATCCAGACACCGACCGAAACTATGACCGAAGATATAAACGTAACTCAAGAACTCATGCTTCAGAGCATAGAGGGCATAAGAAACAATAACACAACCGGGGAGATGTGGTTCACTTACATCGACGGAGTGCTGGCTAACAGAAGTCTCGGAATGAATAACATAACCAATGGAACCAATATCAGTTTCTGGTACACAACTGAGCAGAATAGAGAAGCCGAAATTGACAATGCAACCTATGTTGCCAATGTTACGGTTGCTGTAGAAGAAGGCATGGAGCTGGGAGAAAATCAGACCGGAGGCAATCAGACTGGAGATAATCAGACCACAAATCAGACTGTCGTTCAGGTAGCACAAAATCAGACGAACTTAACTACTTTTGTAAATGTTGTGCAGACTGCAAACATGACACAGACCCTGAACACAGAGAACTATACGGTCTTTGCCCCGAGCAATGAAGCTTTCAATAAATTGCCAGCAGCAGCTCGCAATGAGCTTATGGACAATACGAGTCTGCAAAGGGAAGTTCTCTCCTACCATACCGTGAGTGGAAAACTTACCAGCGAGCAGCTTACCAGTATGAATAATGTCACCAACATTGGAGGAAATGTACTGCAGATCAATGTTGTGCAGAATAATATAATGATACAAAATGTGAATATTACACAGATAATCAATGCAGATAATGGAGTCATCTGTGTAATTGATAATGTGCTCATTCCTCCAGACAGTGGAATAGGAGACAACCAGACAGGCGATAACCAGACTGGAGGCATTCCCGATGTTAACCAGAACGGAGGAAACCAGACAGGAATCTGGCACTTCTTCTCGATTCCGTTTGAAGCCAATAATACAAGCGTGGACCACCTGCTTTCGGGAGTAAACTATAACTCTCTGACATATTACAACGCTTCAAGCAAACGCTTTGAGAATGTTTCAAGAATCGAGCCACTGAAGGCATACTGGATTAATGTTCCCAATGGAACCCAGTTCAATGCTTCCCAACAGTTCGCCTCGGTTGAAAAGAAACTTGTTACGGTTCCGCCAAGCCTGAGAGTCTACCCTGGCTGGAATGCACTTGGCTCACCTATAAACGTTACTGTCCCTGCAGAAGTTGCATTCATAACTCTCGACAGCCTGAATGACAGCTCGAACAATAATTCGAATATCAGCTCGTTTGTAAAAGTTGTCGGACCCTGGGTGCCACGCAATAATACAACAGGCTATTATCAGTATGTCGGTTACAATGGCTTTAATGGAACGATAACTGAGAATCAGCTTGGGACTGATGAGTTCGAGGTCAGACCTTTCGAAGGATACTGGGTGTTTGTGGATCAGCAGGATCTGTATGCTTGAGGAGGTTGAATAAGCAGGACAAGACATCAGGGGGCTCAACTGAGTAAAATATAAAGAGATTTAATAAGAGACCATAATAGGAAACAACAATAGAAAATTGAGAAAAATAACCTGAAAAAGCCTAAGAAGGAGGTTTTTGATTATGGAACTTCCTTCTTTGGGCTAATGGATATTTCTGAGGGTTTCCAGCTTAAATATTTTATAATTTCTTTGTTTTAATTCACTACACTTTCAGCCGGAAAAAGCTTTCTTTGCAAACCCACTTTTTTACTGTTTTGATCTTTTTTAAATCAATATTTATTTAAAGCTTCTTGTCAATCACTCAGGGCATGGAAACCCCCGAACCCCCTTCCTCTTTCGCAGAAAATATGTCCTATTTTGATAGAGGACTGGAGCAGGCATTTGCCTGGTTTTCTGATAACCTTGGTACTTTTTTGTACATATTTTTTATTGGCCTGGTTACTATTCTTGTCGCAAGGAATGTAAACCGCCTTCTGGACAGCTATTTCAAAAGTGCAAAAAGCAGGCTGCATATAGACACTACATCTTTCCGAATGTTCAGGCATATTGTGGTCGCATTAATCTATTTTATGGGAATCGTTGTTGTTGTTCTCAGCATTCCCGGCCTTCGAAGCCTTTCGGTTGCTCTCTTCACAGGGGCAGGAATTGCCGGCATTGTCATCGGTCTTGCGGCTCAGAACACACTGAGCAATATAATAGCAGGGCTTTCCCTTGCCATTTTTCAACCTTTCAGGGTCGGAGACCGGCTGAATATTATGAATGAGTATGGGAAGGTTGCGGACCTTAACCTCAGGCATACTGTAATCATAACCTGGGACAACAGGCGGCTCATAATCCCTAACTCTAGAATCAGCAATGAAGCAATAATTAACTGGACTATAGAAGACCCTGCAGTGATCTGGCCAATAGACATAAGAATTAGCTATAATGCCGACATTGACCAGGCAAGAAAAATCATGATCGAAGAAGCCAGAAAACATCCCAATGTTATGCCCCCGCATGAAGTTAAGTATAACGTGGTGAGACCCAGCTTAATCAAGTCCGAGACCCTTAGAATAGGACTCTTTGACTCCCCTGTACTCCACCCCGTAGACCCGGATTTCAGGGAGAGGGGAGAAGTTAAAGTAAGAGTTGTCGAACTGGGGGAGTATTCCGTAAATCTCCGCATGAATGTCTGGTTCAAAGATAGGAGTGTTGCGTACAGTTCAGGCTGCGAAATCCTGGAAGCTATTAAAAAACGCTTTGATAAGGAAGGCATAGAAATTCCATATCCACACAGGACTATTGTGTATAAAACCGATTTTAAGAAGGAAAAAGAGGCTGTCGAAAAATTATCCCATCCAGAGGGGGATAAAATCGATTGTATGGTTAAAGCCGATTAAATTATACTGACGACCAAGTAAGCAATAAACCGGTGGCAAGAAAAGCAAATGAGAGATCAATGGCGAAAGGAGCAGTAAGAAGTTGGTTGATGAAAGGTTAAAAGGGGATTTCACAATTCCCTTTCATCAATTACTCTTTTTGTCTTTTTCATGCTGCGGGGAAGTTCCCCTATCTTTACACCCACAACGTCTACGGTTACACCTATGAAGTCTTTGAAGGCTTTACCTAGAACTTTTTCGGTTTTTTGCTTTATTGAAGGGTCTTCTGCATCTTCGATCTCGACCCTGAAGGTCATGTTATCCCGGCCGTTTTTGCGTGTAAGCAAGATCTGGTATTCACTGCTAACGCCCGGAACTCTATGGATAACATCTTCGACCTGGCCAGGGTAAATATTTACAGCCTTAAACTTTATGCGGTCATCCGACCTTCCTAGAATCCTGTCAATTCTCGGGAAAGGGCAGCCGCATTTACAGACACCTGGAATAATCCGGGTCAGGTCTCTTGTCCTGTAACGAATGAGAGGAGCCCCATCTTTTGTAAGGGTTGTAATTACAAGTTCTCCAAGCGTGCCTTCAGGAAGCTGCTCGCCTGTAATAGGATCAATTATCTCAAAGAGCAGGTGATCGGACCAGTAGTGCATGCCTTCATGGAATGAGCAATCAAGAGCAATGCCCGGCCCGTAGATCTCAGTCAGCCCGTAGATATCGAAAGTCTCTATCCCGAGTTCATTTTCGATGCGGCTGCGCATTTTTTCGCTCCAGCGTTCCGAACCTATAATCCCTGTCCTTAACTGGATTTTACCCTTAAGCCCGCGCTTTTCAATTTCTTCGGCGAGCAAAAGAGCATAAGAAGAGGTGCTTGCAAGAGCTGTTGATTTCAGGTCAATAAGCATTTCAAGCTGCTTCTCGGTATTCCCGGGACCCGTTGGGATAGCCATTGCTCCCAGGCGTTCAGCTCCAAGCTGGAACCCTATCCCTGCAGTCCAGAGTCCGTATCCTGGGGTGATCTGAATCCGGTCCAGGTTGGAAAGCCCTGCCAGCATGTAGCAGCGCATCATCATTTCAGCCCAGACATCCACATCTTTGCGGGTATAAGGGATGATTACAGGTTTACCTGTGGTCCCTGAAGAGGAGTGGATCCTTACGACTTCGGCTTCAGGTACTGCTTTCAGCCCGAGAGGATAAGCATCCCTGAGTTCCTCTTTATACGTGAAGGGCAGAAGTTTCAGGTCTTCGAGTGCCTTTATTTTTTCGATATCGATATTTGCTTCCCTGAACTTTTTCTGATAAAATGGACTGCTTTCAACTGCGCGCTTAAGCAGTGCCTTTAATTTTGCAAAAGTATCTTCTTCCGAAATATTGGGATTATAAAGCTGAACATTGGGATCAAGTTCAGCGTCAATGGATGCTTCATACATAAAATTTCACCTTCTGTTCCCCCGCTCAGGTACCGGAGATAAATCTGATACATTTCATTGCGCGTTCGAATGCGGCTCTGTTCACAGCTCTGTATTTTTCAGGGATTTCAGCCTCAAGTACTGCCTTTAAAATTTCTTCAGAAAAGGGCAAAGCCTGCGCACCCACAGCCGCTCCAAGCATTGCAACGTTTGCAGCCCTGTATGTCCCTACATCGCCTGCAAGCTCCGTGAAATCGGAACAGATAATGTCAGGGTAGCATTCACATAAAAAGGAGAGCAAAGATGCAGGGTCATATTCAGGGCTTCCTGGCGGTCTCGATGCTGGCGGGATAGCATGGGTATTTACCAGAACCTTCCCGCCCTTCCTGAGAAAAGGCAGGTTCCGTACGGTTTCCGCGGGTTCCAGGCCTAAAAGCAGGTCTGCCTGTCCTATGGGGATAAGTGACCCGAATAGTTTGTCTCCTATTCTCACATGGCTGCTAACCGAACCTTCCCTCTGAGACATGCCGATGGTTTCGGCAGTACTTACATGGAATCCGGCTCTAATGGCAGCAAGTGCAAGCAGTCGAGAAGCAAGCACAACACCCTGCCCGCCAACGCCTGCAATTAAAATATCATACTTCACAGCTTTCCCCCTCCTATGCAGATAGCTTCCGACGGGCAGATTTGTGCACAAAGCCCGCAACCGATGCAGCTATCATTTATGACAGGCTTATCTGAATCAAGGCTAATAGCAGGGCAGCCAAGTTCTTTTATACAGAAACCACAGCCTGTGCAATCATCAGATTTTATTCTGTAATATCTGTCAGATTTTGTAATCCCTGCGCATCTGCCTTTGAATACTATAACGGACGGCCCTTTAAAGTTCATGGCTTCCTTTGCGGTTTTTACACAACTTCCCAGGCTGTCCGCCTCTAAAGTATTTACAGTCCTTACAAATTCGACCCCGCAACTCCGAACCACATCTGCAATCTCAATGGCTTTTGAAGCACTTCCGAGTGCGGTCAGGCCTATGCCTGGATGGGGCTGATGTCCTGTCATTGCAGTTGTCCGGTTGTCAAGTACGGCAAGGGTGATATCGGCTCCGTTATAAACAACATTTACCAACGCAGGGATGCCTGAATGGAAAAAGGTTGAATCGCCGATAAAAGCTACATGCTTTGCTTTTGGGTTCGTGCGGAAAAGCCCTCCTGCAATGCTAACTCCGGCTCCCATGCAGAGGCAGGTATCCACCATGTTAAGTGGGTAGGCATTTCCGAGAGTATAACAGCCTATATCCCCGGAAAAAATCGTATCGGTTTGAGCCTCTTTTTTAAACTGCTTTGCAGCCTGCTTGAAAGCATAAAAGACGGTTCTGTGCATGCAGCCGGCGCAAAGAGTAGGTGCGCGGATCGGGAGGGGAGGAAGTTTTTCCATTGAAACGGCAGGAGAAGCGTGGGAAAGCCGTAAACTCTCCCCAAAAGCTGCGAGTGCGCTGTTTATGCTGTCAATGACAAGATCCACGTTATATTCCCCACTTACAGGGAAAAAGCCGTTCTTTTTTCCATAAACTTCAACAGGCAGGTGTGCTTTTCCTATTAGCTGGAGTACCTGTTCCTCAAGGTAAGGATCAAGCTCTTCAGCCACTATCAGCCTGTCAATTCCTCTCAGGGAAGAAAGGACTGCTTTTTCCGGAAACGGGTATACTGTCCCGATCCTGAAAAGTGTAAAAAGTTCTTCAAAATCGCTGACAGTTTCCACTGCTTCCTTTACATAAAGAGCTGAGACGCCTGAAGCAAGAATCCCAATTCTTCCCGATCCCGAAACCGTATTGAATGGAAGCCCGGAAAAACGCTCGGAAAGCTGCGCCTGTACGCTTTCAAGCCAGGGATGCCGCTCGGCAGTAAGCCTCGGAAAGATCGTCCATCGCCTGTCCTTTACAAATCCCTCACCTACAGCTTCGACAGGCTCGGGTTCTGCAACTGCAACCTCAACATCCCCGCAGCTATGGGAGACCCGCGTGGTGGTTCTAAGGATAACAGGAATCTCGAATTCGTGCGAAAGCTCAAAAGCAAGCTTTGTCAGTTCATACGCTTCCAGAGGGGTTGCAGGGTCAAGGACAGGAATATTTGCAAAGTGCCCGAAAACCCGCGTATCCTGTTCGGTCTGGGAGGAATGAGGCCCGGGATCGTCGGCAACGAGCAGGACAAGGGCTCCTTTTACCCCGATATAGCTCAAGCTCATGAGGGGGTCGGATGCGACATTCAATCCTACCTGCTTCATTGTCACAAACGCCTTTGCTCCAGAATAAGCAGCCCCTACAGCCGTTTCAAGTGCAACCTTTTCATTGCTGGACCACTCAATATAGATTCCATACCTGTCCGCATACCGGATAACCGTCTCCAGAGCCTCGGTTGAAGGAGTCCCGGGATACCCGGTAGCCACCTGGACGCCAGCTTCTATAGCTCCAAGTGCAATGGCTTCATTACCCATTAACAGTTTTTTTTTCGGTCAATAAATCATCTCGAATCGAGGGTAATATTTTAACAAATTGACAATATTAATAAACTTAGATAAACCTTAAGTAAATAAACTTGAAAAGATTTTGGATTTTTCTGAATTCTTAAACTATTTATCAAAATTATTTTGAGGACCCTAAACCACTTTAAGGCAGTTAACTGTTTTTGTGCCACGGAAAATGTGATGCCCATTTATGTACAGTGTTGTGAAAAGAAGTACGTAAAATTCAAATATAAAGTTTTTGTTTTATCCTGAGCCAGTTTTATGAAAAACCAAATTTGAGCTAACAAATTCTTTTGCAGTGTATATCATTCTCAGTCGCCCCACTCCTGATTGATCACTCTTCTTCTGGAGCGTAAGCAATCAAAAGAAATTAATGCCGAAGAAAAGAACAGAAAAAAATGTTTTAGAAATTTTAGTATTTTTTAGGCGTGGGGATCATCAAAGAGGATTATATCCAATTTAAAGAGATCCCATTACATACGCTAATTCCCCACTACCCATAGAAAATAATGCTAATGTTGTATTTATAGCTTCGGGAATTGAATTGTGGATTTTATTCGAGAGAGTCATAGCTGATCTGGCTCAGGTAGAAAATTGTTCCTGACCCAGAAGAAGCGCATCACAACTTACCGGAAATTATTTTAATATTTTGCAATATTGTAAGAGTCATGAATAACGAAGATAAAGCGTCAGGCGGCGCCGATAAGAGCCGAGAGTTCGGAGTAATGGGAGAACTCTTACGTGCACTCCAGAAAGAAGAGATGGAGCAAACCGAAATCTCCCCTGAAAAAATTCCCGAAGCCAGAATAACACAAAGCACAATTGACCTTATGACAGAAATCAATGCAACATTAAAAGAAGTAGCCGAAACACAGAAGAGCATACTGGAAGAACTCAGAACGATTAAATAAATATAATAACAAATTTTTTAGAAAAATTTTCAGCTCAAATTTTGTAATAGAAAATAACACAAAAACTGAAATTAGGAATCGAGAGCTGAAAAAATTCTGAAGGTCTTCCTTGATTTTTATATCATTAGATTCAGATTTGTAGTCCATGGTTTTATTCTTTAACCCTTTAGAATACACGACTTTTTGTAAGTATAGCTCCCGATTTCCTTATTGCCAATTGCCTTACTTCTTATTTTCTCAACGCTGCCTGAACCTTTTTAGTGTTTTCTATGGCTTTTCTTTTTAATTCAATCATTTTTTCCATTTCAGCTATTTTGGCTTCCAGCCAGAGTATCTTCATGTCCATCTTCATTAAAGCAATTTCCTTTTTCTGATCTGCAGGAAGAATTTCCCAGATTTCCTTCATCATTCCTCCGTGACCTTCATGCATGTTTAATTACCCCCTTTTCTCTAGTACTGATTTCACTGACAACTGCCACAACCATGACCAGGGACTGGAAAAAGTCTGTTGGCATCATAAAGAGATTATTATTACTGACATATAATAACTAGAGAAATATAAATTAGAATCCTATAATGATTGAAATTAGAACTTTAAAAGGAAAGAATGTCAAAGAATGTACTGGTGGTCTTCTATTTTGTTCGCAAATTACAGTGGATATTGACATAGAGGGAAAAAGTTAACTTGATCCTGTCTGGTAGCCCCATTCTGTGGAAATTATGACTTATATGGCTTTGAGATTAGGAAGGATCACAACCCGGAAGAACATTCAGGCGCAAGCTCATAAGGAGCCCTGTGAACTTTAAGTTATGATCCTTCCAGCATCCAATTCTTAAAATGTTAGTTTGCCTTCTAATTCAATCCTATGAATTTAAGCTCAGATCTGTGAATTTAAACACATATCTGTGAATTTAAACACATATCTGTGAATTTAAACTCAGATCGATTTCTCCCAGCCCTGCCCGAAATCTATCAGTGGCCTGACTTCATAGACTTCGAAGGTCAATGCAGCATGTATTAGCTTCGCACCTTCCTCGCCTACGAAATTTGCAGCCTGGGTCCGGATCATTTCGAGCAGTTCCCCGGATGTAGTATATTCCTTCAGTTTCATGTAAACCCGGATGCCTTTCCAATCCGTAATCGAGTCTGCTGGCTCCATAATAGTATATATCGCATGAGGATTCTCCAGAAGGTTTGCAAAGGTACGGTTGTTGGCAGTCGCCGCCAGAACAGTCTTTTCATCAATCATTTGAGGCGAGCCGAAGACAGCGGAATCGACCCGTCCGTCACTGCTTGACGTGCTGAGGACGCCAAGCCTGGGAGCTTTGTTAAAATATTCAATCAAGTTTGATGGCATATTTTATCTCCTTTGCATTAGTATTATCATTCATCCTTTAAAAAGAAAAGCGAAATATTTCGGAACTTTATCTCTTCAAAGGCAGTTTTTCTTTAATTCGTTTAGCTAGTTTTATTTCTTTTAGTCCAGCTTTGGAATTTCTGAACTGGTGAAGGTTTTAGCCCATTCTAAATCTTCAATCCAATTGAGGAGAGTCCGATTTAGGAGACTACTAACGATGATTTAGTATATAAGGTAGTAAATATCTTTTTGTATGTATGCCAAAAAATAGCGGCACTGGCAGATAGTTTTTAATATTACTCAAAGGCAAACTTCAGGGCAGCGACTGCAAAGACTCTGATAGAAAAAAATTCCTGAGCCTCCCCAAAAATGCAGTAATTTTCCCATAAAAATATTAGTTTTGGTTAATTGCAATGTTGTGACCTTGCCATAAATCCTAAGTTAACTTTTATATACGGTGGGAGAAATTGGCCTTCTGATCTATTTTTTGATTCAATAAATTTTTGAGATTTATGATTTACAGAAATTAGGTACACTGCCTTAGCTACAGGACTACAGAAGAACCTGCGCAAATATATATTCAATAATAAATAATTATGTTTATTATGTAATATAATCTAGCAAATATTATATAAAATAAAGGATACTAGAATATTTATGTGGGGAAGGGTAATATTTTCTATGGCGCTAATTTTTATTAGCGGTTTAATGATCACCACAGCTGGAGCGGTACCGGTAATCATAGATTTCAAAGATAAAGCTCACCCTGAGATTGTACAGCCTTATGGAAATGTAACACACAGCTACAAATATATCCCTGCAATAGCTGCTGATCTTCCGGAGCAGGCTATTGAAAATCTGAAAAAGAATAACAAAATCGCATGCATAGAACCAGACTATGAAGTAAGTACACTGGAAGAGATCGTAACGTGGGGAATAACCAGAATTGGGGCTCCATTGGTACATACAAATGGCAACAAGGGAGCTGGAATCAACGTTGCAATAATAGACACCGGAATTAATTATAATCATCCTGACCTGCGTGACAATTATAGAGGAGGATATGATTTCGTAAACGATGATATCGATCCTCTTGATGATAACGGGCATGGGACATATTGTGCCGGTATCATCGCTGCGGCAGATAATAATGTAGGAGTTATCGGCGTTGCTCCCGAAGCCAATATCTATTCACTCAAAACAGTTAATAGTACAGGAAGCGGTAGTATCAGCGACTTGATAGCCGCAATTGAATGGGCGATTGAGACTCACGAGGATGCGGATACTTCAAACGATATTCAGATAATATCTATGAGTCTGGCTTCAAAAAGTCGAGTGACAGCACTGGAAGCAGTGTGCTCACAAGCGTATGATTCCGGAATTCTGCTGGTTGCAGCTGCTGGGAATGATGGAAATATCGAAGGAGCAGGAGACTCTGTAGTTTATCCGGGAGCCTATAGTTCGGTAATAGCAGTTGCAGCGATCGATTCCTTGAATAAGAGGGCTTCATTCTCAAGCACAGGTCCAGCTGTTGAGCTTACTGCACCGGGCGTTAACGTACTCTCAATCTCCTATCAGGATGGTTTGACGTCGTTAAATGGGACATCTATGGCGTGCCCCCATGTTGCAGGAACTGCAGCACTGGTTCTGGCAGCAAACCCATCTTTCACCAACGATAAAGTAAGAGACAGGCTTGCACAAACAGCTACAGACCTTGGGACTCCTGGAAGAGACAAACTGTATGGATATGGACTTGTGAATGCAGAGGCTGCCGCGGCCGCCTGCACCTTATGAAACAACGATGAAAAATCGGAAAATGCCCTAAGAAACATTAAAGGCAGTTTTATCTTAAGCCGGCTTATTTTCTAGTTACAAAAAACAAATGAAAACTACCTCCTTAAATCAAATTGTTTTCACAAAAACCCCTAATAAAAACTCCTATTTATAAGCCTGCCGCATCTCCCGTTTTTAGAAAAAGAAAACGATTTTAAAAAACGCGTTTGTTCTTTATTCATTGTTCAAATGGGAAATCTTTTCTCTACATGTGTAGTGGCATTTCATAAAACATCCAGTTTAACCAAGGATTCCTGCAAGATTTTCTGAGATCTCCAAGAGACTCCTGTAACTTTATGCTTGCTGCTCTAGTTCGTGAACATTTCAATGCTGAGATCCCAGAGATTGCAAGACTCACTGTTCGTTTGAAATTCTCAAGAAAAGCAACAGTTTGTTTGATAATAAAATCTCAAGAAAATAGCCTAATATTCAGAGAAAAAGAGTTAAAGTAAATCCAAAAATGCCTTTAAGTCTTAAAAATTTTAAAGTAAAGGAAGCAGGGTATGCTCAAGAGCAAACCCATTCCTTATTTCCATCTTAAGTCAATCTGGGTTTTAATCCAAGTTCTATTCATTTACTCCTTTATTTATGCAGTTAGATTTTTCTATTTTCTCCAGCTTCTCTTCCCTTATTTCACCTGTGCCTTCTCCATTCCAGATACTTCGTAAACTCCATGACCATAAGGGTGGTTGAAGCCAGCGGGATTATCATTGCCCAGTCGGAAAGCGAGAGTGGAACAGTCCTGAAAGCCGTTTGCATGAAAGGCACGTAGATTGCAGCAAGCTGCAGAATTATTGTGCTCAATACGGCATAGATAAGGGACTTATTTGTAAAGATTCCCAGGGAAAATACCGAATATCGTTCCGAACGCCAGTTAAAGGCGTTAAACATAAGGGAAATAACTACCAGGGTAAAGATTAGGGTCTGGATTTTTGGGAGGGGTATACCGTTACCGAGAGCCCAGTAAAGAACCCCAAGCGACTGGACTGCAATCAAAAGTCCCAGTCCGAGGCTTGCTATAATCATTCGCTTTGAGACCAGCCCTTCTTTTGCTTTAGCCGGCTTCTGCTTCATAAGCCCCCTGTCAGGAGCTTCCAGGGAAAGCGCCATTGGAGGCAGGCCGTCTGTGATAAGGTTGATCCAGAGGATCTGAACCGCAATGACAGGCAGAATCTGCCAGGCAAGCACTCCGACAAGCACGATAAGTACGAGACCTATGTGACATGTAAGACCGTATGCAATGAAGTTTTTAATATTCTTCAGGATATTCCGACCCTCTTCGACTGCCGACACGATGGATGCGAAATTGTCATCGGTCAGGATCATGCTCGAAGCTTCTTTACTAACATCCGTACCTGTAATACCCATAGCTATTCCCATATCTGCGGCTTTCAGAGCAGGAGCGTCATTTACTCCGTCTCCCGTCATTGCAACTATGTATCCCTTTTTCTTGAGGGCCTCAACCACTTTCAGCTTGTGTTCTGGATATACCCTTGCGTAGACCGAGACTTTTTCCACTATTTCTTCGAATTCTTTATTGTCAAGCGCATCCAGTTCGACGCCTGTGAGGATAAGATCTCCTTCCCGGAAAATCCCGAGTTCCTTTGCAATCGCAAAAGCCGTGGTCTTGTGGTCGCCCGTAATCATCACGGTCCGGATTCCTGCACTGGTACAGGTAGCAATCGCGGTCTTTACCTCCTCTCTAGGAGGGTCACGCATACCCATAAGCCCTGCAAAAATCATTTCTTTCTCAGCGTCTTCAGCAAGAGTATCTTCCGGAACCTTGCGGTAGGCAAATCCCATAACCCGAAGTGTCTGATTTGCCATGTCGTTTACTACATTGAGGATTTCCTGCTTTCTTTCGGAGGTTAACTCTTCTTCACACTCCCCAAGGAAAATTTTCGTGCATGAAGCAAGGATAACTTCAGGGGCTCCTTTGGAATACGCATACGTCCCATCTTCGAAACAATTGAGAGTGGTCATCATCTTCCTCTCGGAAGAAAAGGGGATTTCTCCTTTGCGCCTGTGTTTTTCCTCAAGGGCGGTTTTCCAGATGCCTTCTTTAGCTGCCACAACTACAAGAGCGCCTTCTGTAGGGTCACCTGTAATATCCCATACTCCATTTTCCTCAACCAGTCCTGCATCGTTACAGAGAACTCCCGCAACCAGCAGCCTGTGAAGATGCACGTCTTCAGAAACAGGTCTATCTCCGCTGAAGAAATCCCCTATAGGTTTATATCCTTCGCCAGTAACACTTAAGAGGGTTCCATTCACGTACACCTTATCAACAGTCATCTTGTTCTGGGTAAGCGTCCCGGTCTTATCGGTACAGATAATATTGGTAGAGCCAAGTGTTTCTACTGATGGCAGTTTTCTTACAAGTGCGTGCCTCTTTACCATTCTCCGAACACCAAGCGCAAGCCCGACTGTCACAACCGCGGGGAGAGCTTCGGGAATAGCCGCAACCGCAAGGGCAACTCCCCAGAGAAACATCTCAAAGGGATCAAAGCCCTGGAAAATTCCGAGTATAGCTACAAAAGCCACGACTATAAGGGTTGCAGTCCCGAGCCAGCGCCCGAACTGGTCAAGCTTCTCCTGAAGGGGTGTTTTCTCCCTTTCGATTTCACCCAGAAGCCCGGCAAGTTTCCCAAAAGCCGTATTCATGCCGGTTGCCGTAACAACGGCTTTACCCCTGCCGTAGGTGACCGAGGTTCCGGTGTAAGCCATGTTTTTTCTGTCAGGCTGTGGGGTTTCGGTAGGAAAGATGTCTGTACATTTTCCTACAGGAATGGATTCTCCGGTGAGTGAGGACTCATCTATCTCCAGGGAGAGGGCTTCAAGAAGCCTTGCATCCGCAGGAATCCGATCTCCTGCCTGCAAAATTAAAATGTCGCCTGGGACAAGCAGGGAAGACGGAATTCTCACCTCTTTTCCGTCCCTTATAACCAGGGCTTCTGGGCTGGTAAGTGACTTCAAAAGTTTTATTGATTCTTCTGCCCTGTATTCCTGAACAAAACCAAGCACGCCAGCAAGAATCACGGTAAACAGGATAACAAAAGCATCAACAAACTCTCCAAGGAAAGCAGAAACAAGTGCTGCAGCGATCAAAATTATAATAAGGAAACTTTTGAACTGGGAAAGAAAAAGCTTTACAACCGAGGTTTTTTCTTCTTCTTTAAGTTCGTTTTTTCCGTATTTTTCAAGCCGGTTCTTCGCTTCTCCCGAACTCAATCCGTTTTCGGATGTGTTCAGGGTCTTTAGAACCGCGTCTGCGGCTTCGTCATAATACATCCAGTTTTTATCTCCAGTTTAATCCATGCAAACGCCTTCAAGTTAACAGCGTTTACAATCTGTCAATTTTAACTTATTTTCGGGAGCGTTATTAATTTAGTAATAGAATATAGAACTTTGTATGGAAAGATCCTTAAAATGCTCCTGCAAGTCTTTCACAGGTGCATTAAAATGAAAATTTATGTTTAATTCTGCTATAAAACAGGAATTTAATACTTAAAACAAAACAGGGTAAAAGCAGAGTAACTGGAGAGTCGCTTCTTAAGGCTGAGTGTTAAGATAAAAATAATTTTAGGGGCAGTTATCCGGGGGCTCACCGCAGTTTTCCCCGGACGACAATCAATTCCTCGAAAGAAACTTTTTTTCTTGCCACAACCTCAACCACAAACCCGAGTTTCTCCATTTTTTCCTTAACCGCTTCCATTCCGGTAATGGAAGAGATAAGCACAAGAATCTTTCCTCCTGGCTTGAGATAGTCTCTTACTTCGTCCAGAAACCGGTCCAGAGTCTCTCTCCCGCTGGTTCCACCATCAAAAGCATAATTCAGCCATCCGGGAATTTTTTCCTCCTTCGATGTGGGCAGATAGGGTGGGTTGAAGAGAATAAGGTCAAAACGAGTCTCCTGATGCCGGGGTTTGAGCCCTTTGAAAAGGTCGGTACGGATAACCTCAATCCCATTCATTTTCGCACAGCGTACAGCGTGCGGGTTAATCTCGGTGGCGACAAGGCGGATATCTTTCAAGTTTGCAAGGAGTACAGCCGATACAAAACCTGAACCTGTCCCTATCTCAAGAATGTGCATGCCTGGTTTTGCCTCTATCAGGGCTGCATCGGCAAGTAAGAAAGAATCTTCGGCAGGTTCATAGACAAGGTCCGTGTCACCAAGCTTGATCCTAGCTTTTCTGTATTCGATTTCAACCATAATTCCGAGTTCTTATTGTTCTTTTGTTTCTGCGAGAATTAATTTCTTTAAATTAACTATCTGATTTGCGACGTGTGCAAGTTCGTCTGGAGTCAGGTTTTCAGCGCGTTTGTTCATTAAATCCTCAGGCAGCCGGGCAATTACTTCTTTAACACTAGGAATTTTAAGCATGTGATTCGTGTTCAGGATTGCGTTTTTCAGTTTTTTCCGTCGCTGGCTGAAGACAGCAGCCACAAAATCCATGAAAAAAGCCTGGTCTTTAACCTCGAAAGGTGCAGGGCGGGGAACAAGTTTGACCACTGCAGAATCAACCTCTGGTGACGGCTGGAAAGCGCTCTTAGGGACTTTCATCAAAATAGAAGCGTCAGCGAAATAGCACGTATCGACTGTAAGACGTGAATAGTCCTTACAGTTGGGCTGGGAAACCATCCGGGCTGCAAACTCATACTGGTACATGAGAATGCCAAGTTTAAACTTATGGCGGAGGAGCTTGAAAGTAATCTCCGAAGAGATGGAATAAGGAAGGTTAGAGACGACCTTACTGAATTCCGGGAAATCTACTTTAAGAGCATCACCGGCAATGATCTCAATATTTTCAACCTCATCAAAACGGTCATGCAGAATTCTGACCAGAGCAGGGTCAAGTTCAATTACAATTACTTTTTTTGCCTTCTGTGCAAGCCTCTCTGTAAGGTTTCCGACACCTGCACCGATTTCAAGGACAACGTCATCAGGATCCAGATCAGCAGCAGCTACTATCCTGTCCAGATAGCCTGCATCGACCAGAAAATGTTGATCAAAAGTGCCTCCTTTTATATTATATTTTTTAAGAAGAGAACGAACCAGAGTTGAGACCTCCTGAGTAAATCAAGTATGAGTTCTTTATTTCCTTTAGTCTGAAGCGAGCCAGGTTAATGAAGATTAAGGTCATTTAAAGTCATAATCAAAAGCTAAATAAACCTGACTATATAAGAATTATTGAATAAAAAAAGAATAGAGAGAGTTCACAGCTCACTCGGCTTTCTGGCGGCGTGGGGGAATTGTGAACAGCCTGTACTTGATGAAATCATCCTTGAGTTCTTCTTCAATCCTGTTGGCAATGACTTTAGCCGGGTCATGCAGGCTTGGAATTCTCTCACGGATATCCTGGAAACTCTTGAATTCTCCTTTTTTGCGCTCGTCGATTATAGACCACATGAGTTTTTTGCCTATCCCGGGCAGAAGATCAAGCATGTGCAGGCGTGTAGTTATGGAATGGGCCTCGTTGAAAAACTTTACAAAACGCTCCTCCTGATACCTGACACATGCCTCAAGGATAAAAGGCAGTTCAAGATTGGCTCCTGCCGTAAGCTCAGAATAGCCTATTCTTTGCTTTACGTGATCGATTTCATCCCGATCTCCAGGGCCTATATAGACCCTTGACTGGATTTGAGGAACTACGCCGTTTTTGGGAACAAGCTCCATAAGGGTAAATTTTTTGTCTCCCACAGCCTGGACAAGAGGCTTCTTCTGGTATGAAGCGGTGCTATTAATGGACTTCCCATATGGGAGGTAGTCAAGAACCCATGCATATTCCTCTCTTTCCTGCAAAATTTCCTGGGATTTTCCGGATGAGCGCGAAGCTCTCTCTGATTGTCTATCTGATTGTGGTTTGCCTGTCGGACGCCTGCCGCCATAAGAAGGTTTTTCAGCAGCTGATCTGCCAGCGTACGGTCTACCTGATTGCGACTTCTCTACTCTCATCAGCACACATCCTATCAAATAAATATAAAATCCCATGGGAATCTGTGTTCAGGATGTAACTGATCCTGAGTCACACGATTTACTTTCATTCGGTTTGGAACCTATCCCATTAATTGGACTTGTCGAATATTCACAAAATCACGAGTATTCCTAAAATTTTATACTGTCCTGTAACCTTCATCCCCGGACTCCATCTTCCAAACTCAAAGAGTCCTCTGTGTTCGATTTCAAATCAGGGTACTCCCTGATTTAAAGCACTTTAAGTTTCGAATACTTCCCTTATAAACAACAAGATGAAAACTGCTATATAGCTTATTCCCTTTTCATTTCAGTTTTATTCAATGGCTTCCAGCACGTAATCGAGAATCAGATCCAGTTCCTCATTGCTCAGGGTATATTTCTCTTTAGCGTAGATTGATCGGATTTCGTCCCTTGACTGAGGCAGAATATCTGCGATCCTGATAGCGATTGCAGGCTTCATTTTTTCAAGCTCTAATAACTTGTTAACCAATTCTCTTGATTTTTCCCCGCTGATTTTTGAAAACTGTTCAGCATGACGCAGGGCCTTTCTGAAACTGTATCCTATCTCAAGCCCCTGCTCCCTGCGCTCATCTGCGATCTTGGTAAGTAGTTCTCTAACTTCGGCCAAGGTCAATAATTCTTCACTGAGGACTTCCTTAACTATCATTGAAATACACTCTTTTTGACTTAAAAGCTGTTTATGACGAAATTCGATCGTATTTAGCAATGACCTGAAATTGTTACAAATAATCGTATCCTAATCTGGCTCAGGTATATGTCTGACAAACGATATATAATTATAGATATCCCCGTATCAGAATAAGAGATAAAATCTTAAAAGCAGTTTCTTCAAACTCCCACTCACCTTTTAGCAAGTCTCCCGGGGGAGATTGAGTTTCTTACACTTATCTACAGGCCATATTCTTGGGAGTTTCCATAAACTCCTGGCAGTAGGCCAAGCTACAGTAGAAGCCTGCATACTGTAAACTCAGGAAAAAGGGTTAGGTTTTACAACCTAACTGCCCGGAATCGGAATTAATACTTCTGCGGTTTGAGGTGCTGAGGAAGAGAAATAACTTCCTTCATTGCATTTCCGTTGCGGACTTGAAGAATGTACGAACGGCCACGCTGCCCGATTACCTTTCCGGTAGAGCCCTGGAACTTAGGATTGGGCATACCTTTCTGAACGCTTGGGTCGATGTCGATATGGACCATCTGCCCTTCTTCGAATTCCTGAATTGCCTTGCTTACAGGGGAAATTCCTCTTTCACGAACTGTCTTCTGTAATTTGTACCTTGTGCAGCGTTTTTCGCCGTGGGAGTTTGTCATCGCATGTTCCTCCTTAGAATGCTCGATTAATTTCTCAATAGTATATACAGTTTTTCTCTAGATAAGATGGATATTATTTAAATAAATGTTCAGTCAGGCAATACTCTCCTGACCTGCGCATTAAATAAACCTGATTCAGATTGAATTTAAATATCGACGTTGACCACATCAAGATCTTCCACAAGCGCAGGGATACCTAAAAGCCCGCTCAGGTTCGGGTTTGTCCTGCCCTCATCTCCGGAAATAAGCTCTTTTACATACAGTCCGCCTTCGCAGTTTACTGTTATGTAAGCATAGCCCTCGGATGTCAGTTCCTCAAGCCTGATGCTGTGCACGCGCCTTTTCCTGATAAGATCAGCCCGCCTGTGAACCACACGCTTTGGAGTCTGCTGTGAAATCTCTGCGCCACTCAAAGCCTCAAGGCTGGATTTAAGCTTTTCCTCTGAAACAGGCTCTTTAAATGTAACTTTAAGCTTATAAGTTTTATCCGCCTTTGAGCTTTTCAGGGTCTCAATCATATCTTTTCCAGTGAAAGCAAGCTCGCTTACCTCAACTTTTCCGGCAGCTTTTTCGTTGATGTCTCTCATGAGGGCTTCAAGATCTACGCTGCGTTTTTTAGGGGATTTTGCTTCCACTATAAAAGGCCTTCCACTTCCAAGCATCAGGGCATCGATATCTTCTCTACCAGAACCGTGAAAAGCCGTATCTGTTGCCTGGAAAGCTTCGATTACAGGCCCTTTTATAAGCTCGTCTACGGATTCCTGGTACTGTTTCCCTGTAAAACCGCATCTTTCGCATCCCTTTCCCTTGCATTTCCTGCACGGCCAGCGAGTCTGGGGGATTCCCCTGACCAGCTTACGATAGCGCCCCAGAATATATGCCGAGCGGACCTGGAGTTCAAGTTCGTTTCTTGCAAGATCAAGGGTAATTGTGATGTCAGGATTCTCAAAATCCACATCTTTCTGGAATTTCTCAGCTATTCTTTTACCCACTTCCCTATTAAGTTCGGTCTTAATCTGTTCGGCGTACGCAGTTCCTATCTCAGCCCAGAGTATCTCTTCGTTTTCACTCAGAAGCCCACTAACCTTTGTGCCCACGAGGAATGTTGAGTATTCAAGGCCTTCAAGGGCTTTTGCAGCTTTATCAGCCCATTCATCCAGTTTCTTGAACTGGTCAAGGCAAACCCAGCACTGTTCATCTTCACCCCTGATTCCGAGTGTCTTTCTTGCAAACGCACTGCAAGGTGCAAGCTCCTTAAGAAGAGAATCGTCATTTTCAGTTTTGTTGATTCGGTCTCCTTCCAGGGCAAGGGCTAGTTTCAGGGCCTGCCCACGTTCTCTGTTGCTCAGGCCGGTGGACAGTTTTGCAAACTGGCGGCCCAGGCAGTTGTCACATACAGGGCCTTCGTGCAGAATCTTTTTTGAGATTTCAAGTACATCCATTTTCTTTCACTTTCTTCAAGCTCTTTGTTCGGAAATAGACCTGAGTGAATAATCAGGAAATGAGGGACAAATACTGGGTAAGAGCAACTGTCTTAAAGACGATATGTTACTGCCAGTCCCTGAAAAGGCAAAACTTAGGAAACACGGATTTCCGGAAAAAGTATTCGGAAAGATGCCTCCAGATAGGTCTCTATTCTGATACAGGAAGGTGGAATATAATTTTTGCGTTAGAATAAATTCAGGGACTTCAACTTAATTCTCAATCCAGCGTTCGATTTCTCCGGGCGACTCCCCTCTTTGCGCTTCAGCTCTATCCAGCTCATTATGCACAAGGGTTATGCAGTGGTTGGAGTGAAGGGAAAGAGGCCCCACCGAGATAATTTTCGCCCCTGCCTTAAGAAGTTGCTCTTCCTCTTCTTCTGTAACCCCTACATGGTCTCCCAGGAAGAAGACAGGGTCTCGGATCTCATTTGCAATTGCTCTGATATCCTCGCCGTCCTCTCTCAGGTAGAACAGGGTGCGCCCCTCAAACTTCGAGAGCAGGAAACTAAGGTCTCCCCTGCGAATCCAGATGCCTGGAGTGGAACGAATATCTTGCTCGGTTGCATCCTTTTTAAGGGCTTTCTGGATAAGAGAACCGCTGCTTCGCTCGTCTGGATTGAGATATCTCAGGTGAAGCCCTTCAAACCTGATGATTTTTCCAGGGTCAGGTTCTCCAAGAAGCAGCAAGTGCACATTTACATCCCTGCGCATTCCGAAAGAGAGAAAAAGGGCAGAACTCACGCAGCGGCAAAGGATATCCATTCTTCCTGCGGAACCAGGAAGATCGTTTAAAGAAAAATCGCCGTCTGTCTTTGCTTTATGCCCTATAATAACGATATCGCGCATGGGCACTATATTTACATAAGAAATATAAAAGATGTACGCAAACCTCATTAGGAAAAAGTTTTATCAAAATTTTTTAGAAAAAAGGTTTATCAAAAAGGCAGCCTTAGGATCTTTTGAATAATTGTGAATAATAGGACCCTTACTAATAATTACGAATAACAGGACCGGATAAGGATGAAGATACTGGCTATTTCTGATCCCCACGGGGATTATTCGAAGATAAGGAAAATGATGGAAAAGGCAGGAGATTTCGACCTGGTGGTTATTGTCGGAGATATTACTCATTTCGGACCCGATGAGAAGGTCGAAGAACTGATGGAACTCTTTGATAAGCCCGTACTGGCAATTCCTGGAAATTGTGATCAGAGAAGTATTTTGAAAACTCTTGACGCCTCAAAGGCTACGAATCTGCACGGGAAGATCGAGCAAATAGGAAATATTAGTTTTATAGGGCTTGGCGGATCAAATCCCACTCCTTTCAACACTCCATTTGAGCTTTCAGAAGAGGAAATTGAGAAAGCCCTTGAAGGAATGGTCTGCTCTGCCGAAAATACAGGCGAATGTGGAACAATAGTACTTCTTACTCATGCTCCCCCCCACGGCGCACGAGATGAACTTCCTTTCGGGCACGTGGGCAGTAAGGCTATCCAGAAATTCGTTGACAGGGTGGACCTGATAGTCTGCGGGCATATCCATGAGGCAAAAGGTCTGGAGAAGGTGGGAAAAACCGTAGTGCTAAACCCTGGCGAAGCTTCCAAAGGTTCCTGCGCCCTTGTTCATCTCGATGAACCAGAAGGCAAACCCATAGAGGTCGAATTTGTAGAGGTATAAGATATCCCGATTTAATAATGTGAAACGTCAATATACTATCAGCTTCACCCAGGCTTGGCAAGTTTTCCCGGGTATTGATATTAGGGAATAAACTATGGAGTTTCCCAGGTTAATAGTCGCCTGAAAAGATTTTTCTCAGGTTTATGAACACCTTAGGAAATCTCACACAGGCTTTTCAACATACACTCAACCTTTTTCTTTTTTCAGGGGCTAAATTCATTACCAGGGACATCCATACTATATAATTATATTTTTGTTTTAGCTCGCTAATCAACTTCATTTGCAGAATCAATATTAACTTTATTATTCATCTGACTACTCGCGATCATTCGTCTATCACACAATCATTTGCTTTATTACTCTCATTTATTTACCTGCATATTTTACTGGCATAATAACCAGGCACAGGCATGATAAAAATCACTAAGAGAAATGTGAATAATAGGATTGTGTGACCGATGACGGAGCAGATAGACAGATAGAATTTAAATAAGTTAAATTGAGATTTTAAATAAGGATTTTAAATACCCTAAATATGAATCTCAATTATGGTTTCCTTAAAACCTAATTCTAAGCTTTATAGATCGAAAAATCATAGAGGTTGAACTACGGGCATTATTGAAGATTTCGGTTTCGATCCGGTTTTTATGGATTTCATGAAAAAGCTTGCCATATCCTTTCTGATTGGAATAATGGTGGGTATAGAAAGGGAGCATAGAGCAATTGAGCATGAAATCTTTGCCGGTGTGAGAACCTACAGCATAACCTGCATAACAGGCATGTTAACTGCTTACGTAAGTGAAGCAACAGGACAGGGTTTTGTTTACGTAGCTGCGCTTTTCATCGGGGCAGTCTGTTCCATAGTCACCTATTCCAAGATTTTTCTCTTCAAACGGATAGGAGTTACCAGCCCTATCAGTCTCTTCTTTATTTTCGTAGTTGGTGTACTTGTAGGCTATGACTACGGCATGTTTGCTATAGTCTCTTCAATAGTTGTAGCTATTCTTCTGATCCAGAAGAAACTTCTTCACCAGTTTGTAGGAAGCCTGACAAAAGAGGAGCTTTACAATGCCATACAGTTCCTGGCTGTGGCATTCATACTTTATCCGGTAGTGCCGGATAGAGAGTTCTTCGGAGTTATAAACTTCAGGTCTGCAATCCTTATTGTAATTCTTGTCTCACTTATCAGTTTTTTAAGCTATGTACTCCTGAGAAAGTTCGGTACAACGCGTGGAATCTGTTATTCAGGCTTTGTAGGCGGCTTTGTAAACAGTGAAGCCACAACAGCCGCACTTGCTGGTCTCTCTAAACAAACAGAGGAAATGGCTGATCCTGTGCTTACAGGGATCCTGCTCTGCAATATTTCCATGCTCATCAGGAATCTCGTACTAGCTCTGATAGTTGACCCAACTGGTCAGACAACCCGGTTTATGTTCCCTCCCCAGGCGGTAATTATTCTCTTTTCCATAGGAATGGCCCTCAAGTACAATAAGGCATTCTGCCCGATAGGAGGGGAAGAATTTAAAATCGAATCTCCTTTCTCACTTGGTCAGGCGTTTAAATTCGGGGTTGCTTTTACGCTCATTCTTATAATAGGGAGCTTTGCTCATAGAATTGCAGGGACTGCTGGAATTTACTTCACTGCTCTCGGCGCCCTTATTAGCAGTTCGGGAGTGATAGTCTCGGTAACTTTACTGGCTGTAAGCGGGAGTATCTCATATGAGACCGCAGCGAGCACTGCAGTGCTTGCAAGCCTGGTCAGTACAGTTAACAAAATCCTGATCTCGAAAATTTCTGGTTCTCCCAGCCTTTTTTCCCTTGCGAAAAATACTTTTGGGATAATTACAGCTGTCGGGACCCTTGCTTTACTTTTATTGAGCAGTATATAAATAAAACTCTGAAGTGTATTTGTTTTCAGTAAAGGCATTTTATGATCTTAGAATAGATACTCCAGATCTCTTGTGACGTCTACACTTGATAAGCAGTGAATGCGATCCTCACAATTACTGCCCATTAGTGAATATCTTTATATGCGAGCAGTAGATTATAATTATTTAATAAGTAAGCTAAAACTGTGGGGTGGAAGCAAGCCTCAAGAGTTTTTGAAAGGAATACTTACTCAAGGTAGTAAGAACAATTCAAAAAGAGTGAAAAGTATATTTATATGTACGGGTAATCTTGAAAAAGAAAAATCAGATTTGAAATGCCTTTAAAGAAAGGCTGCAATACTATAAAATACCGGGTCTTATAAAGACTAAAAAAGCTAAAAATCTGGATAGTCAAGTATCAAATCAAACATTAGCTTAATAATTGCATGGAACTTCGAGCTGAGGTATTGATTTCGGAAATTTCATAACCGCAAGCGGTGGGGAATAAAATGAAAATAAAAATAATTGTGCTACTTCTTATATTTGGCGTCGTTTTACTTTCAGGATGCGCAGAGGATGAGCAGCCCTCGCCAGATGAAAACGATACTCCTGTAGAAACTGAAACACCGGAGGAAAATGTAACTGCTGTAGAAACTGAAACACCGGAAGAAAATGTAACTGCTGTGGAAACTGAAACACCGGAAGAAAATGTAACTGCTGTGGAAACTGAAACACCGGAAGAAAGCGAAACCGAGAAAACAGGCGGGGTCATAACTCCTGGGACAAAACCGACTACGTATACCATAAGACTGGACAATAATAGGGCAAGCCGATCAAATCTTGAGATTAAGCAAGGAGATACCATTGCCTGGTTAAACTGGGAGGATAGCCCGAGAAGGACTTTTACACTGGTGAGTGAAGAAAATCTCTTTGATAACACAAATCTTGCGTACAAGCGTCCTTTTGCCTATACCTTTAATGAGACCGGAGAATACCACTTCAGTGTTGTCGGCCAGCCCAGAATGAATGTTACTGTCAGCGTGGTTGAACCCTAAAAACGGCTCTGTAGAAAACCTGTGGAATAACAAATCTACATTAATTTGAACTGAACCTTATGATCTATATTTTCCATAGTTAGTTTCAGCCCCATAATGCTTATTTAGATAGGTTTTCTACAGAGCCCTAAAAACAGCTATTTATAACTAAAAATAGTTTTTTTAAAAATAATAGAAAGCTCAGGAAAGCTGTATTAATGGAGTGCTCGAATAGTTTCGTTGTCTCGAATAGAATGGAAGGCAATGATTAAAATTTTACAGGGAAAGCCGGGAGATCTCCTGACAAATCTATTTTTAATACTTTTTAAAGCAGGATTTCCTGAGCACACATAAGCTATTATTTGCATCCTCCAAAATACTTATTGGTTTTTGTTTTCACGGCTCCGGCATATAGGGATTTTACCTGACAGCTAGACTACGGAATTCTTAATACGCCTTACCTTTTCCGCAGTATCGCAGGATAAATACACAGGTGAATCTGAAGCCCAGTACATTGTCAAAAGAACTGGAAGATTTTCTGGATATCAGGTTGGGGTTGAAAACTGAGACCTTTAATGCTGTAGTTTCTTTTCTAAGCAATATACAAAGTAACACTAAGCTCACTTCAGTATTATGTCATCCATATCAGTACTTATCACTCAGAATCCGTGCCCATGCTTCAAGAATAACTCCGGTTTAAAGAACTGTTATAAGAAAGCATTATTATTTATAAATGGCTTATATTAAGTTGGGAATACAAAGGTAGATTACTAATAAGGGGGAGGCGATTGGGAACAAACAAAATAATTTTACTCTTAATAGTTCTGTCAGTAGTAATCTCAGGCTGCCTGAGTTCGGAAGATGAGGAGAATGAAGAAGAAGATCTGGAGGCAGGCGGCAGTTCAGGAGGCTCACAAAGACCGAGACAAATGACAACACCCTTAGGAACACAGGAAGAGATGTGGACAGCGGAAGAGACGGAAACTGAAGGGGAAACGTGGATAGCGGAAGAGACGGAAACTGAAGGCGAAATGTGGACAGAGGAAGAAATAGGAACCCCAGTGGAGACGGTAGCACAGGAAGAGCTTGAGACACAGACAGAAACAGAAACTCAGGAAGAACTGGGAACACCACAAGAGACAGCAATTCCGGGAGCCGGGGAAGAAGCTGAGGCAGGGCAAACGGAAGAAGGAAGACAGGCTGGAGATATACAGTCAGGCGGAGCAGTCCCAACAACACATCCTGTAAGGCTTAAGGACTATCTTATGATTCCCCCAAGACTGGAAATCAATACTGGAGAAACGGTTATATGGAGAAATTACCAGGAATCCAGTGTGCTTTTCCTTACCAGCAGGGAATATCTTTTTGAGGATCAAAGGCTTGTATACGGAGATACCTTTGAGTATACATTCGATGAACCGGGCAGCTATAATTTCAGTGTAAAAGGCTATCCCAAAATGCAGATGACCATTACTGTAAAATAATATCCCAAAGTATAGCAGTCTCAAATGATGTATAAAACTATAGTTGAAGGCACAACAAAGGTTTTAGTTCCGGTACCGCCTCAGGATGCAGCCTTCCCTCCATCGGCAGCTCCGGTTTTTTATAATCCGGAGATGGAGCTTAACCGCGATATTAATGTTGCAGCTACAGCTGCATTTGTGAAAAGGCTTCTCTCGGGAAAGAAGCTCCTCAGGGAAGAAATCCGTTATGTGGACGCTTTTTCGGCGTCAGGTATAAGGGGACTC
The DNA here is from genome assembly GCF_001304615.2 of Methanosarcina flavescens. Lineage (NCBI taxonomy): Archaea > Methanobacteriati > Methanobacteriota > Methanomicrobia > Methanosarcinales > Methanosarcinaceae > Methanosarcina > Methanosarcina flavescens. Next base: position 3,153,073 of record NZ_CP032683.1, read on the forward strand.
AGGATTGCAGGTGAAGTAGGTATCCATGCTACCATGAATGACTGGAATTCAGACGCGTTTGAAATGATAAAAGAAAATATCAAAATTAACGGGCTTGAGGAAAAAACCCTGGCTACCCACAAGAGTGCAAATGTATTGCTTCACGAGCAAAAGTTCCATATCGTGGATATTGATCCATTCGGCACTCCTTCACCTTTCCTGGATGCGGCGTCGGCCTCGGTCAGAAATATGCTGTCAGTTACGGCAACGGACACAGCCCCGTTATGCGGAGCCCACCTGAAAGCCGGGATAAGAAAATATGCGGCCGTACCTCTTAACACGGAATACCACAGTGAGATGGGACTTCGAGTTCTCCTGGGAGCCTGTGCCAGAGAGCTTGCAAAGCACGAAAAAGGAATGTTACCCCTGATTTCCCATGTGACACGTCACTATGTTCGCACTTATCTCAAAGTTCTTCCCGGAGCAAAACAGACTGATAAAACTCTAAAGTCAATGGGTTTCAGCATTCACTGTCCGACATGTGGGTTTCGAGGGCCAGTGTATGGACTTGCAGTACATATCAAGAATGATTGCCCTGTTTGTGGGTCTTTCACACAGATTGCAGGCCCTTTGTGGCTTGGGCCTTTCAGGGAACAGGCATTTTGTGATGAAGTTATCTCCGAACTTGAAGTGCATCCTCTAAACACAAAGGATAAAGCGAAAAAGTTAATTACCTTCAGCAGGGACGAACTCGATATCCCGATGTTCTATGACCAGCATGTAATCTGTAAAGAACTCGGAGTTTCCGCAACTGGAATAGAAATCCTCATAGAAGCCCTTAAGGCTCACGGATTTGAAGCGTCAAGGACCCATTTCAGCGGAACCTCGTTCCGAACCGATGCGCCTATAACGGAAATAAAAGAGATAATCAGGGCGCTTTCTGAATGAATTTTCAGGCAAAAGTTCAGAGGCAAATGAAAATCGGAAACTCTCCCAGTATTGTATATAAATCACTGAAGAATACTTAAAACCTTTGATTGAGGTCCAGAAGTAATCCGCTAGAAAATTCCAATGTGATATTATGTCCGATGAAAATGCAGAAAAGTTATTTTTGCAGGAAAAGCCCACCCGTGCGCTGCTATTTATTGGCTCGATGGGAAAGACTTACGCATCTGTTATTTCTAAAGAGATAGATTCCACCTTTGCCCATACCACAAGAATCCTCGCGAAAATGGAACAGTGCGGACTTATAAGATTCACATTCGAGGGGCGGATAAAGTTTGTCGAACTTACGGAGTACGGGAGAGAAGTCGAAGCTGCCCTCAAAGAGTTCAGGGATATTATCGCAGAGAAACCTCCGGAAAATCAGGAAGAAAAGTCCCGGGTAACAGGGGTCGAAAGGGAGGAATTTGAAGCCGAGGAAGAAGAGAAAGAGCCTGAACAGGCAGAAGAACTTGATCCTCTGAGTGCAGAGATTCTTGAAAAGGTGAAAAAACTCCGGAGTAAAATAGAGAGCATTCACAGGGAAGCAGTGGAACAGGGAGATAGCAGGGATACGATTTCCCGGAAACTTGGCCCTTACAGTCGGGATATAAAGAAACTCCAGAACCAGATTGAAAGAGCAGAAAGCCCAATTAACGAAACTGTGACCTCAGCCCTGGATGAAAGTGAGGAACTTCTGGAAATGTATCTCAGGAGCTGAGGGGATGTCCCCCTCCCGGCAAAAAAGTAGAGAATAGGTAGGAAGAATATGATAAAAGTTGTAACCCTCCAGCATATTTATGGGAAAAACCGGGAAAGGATGGCTGAACTTCTAAAAACCCTGGTTGAGAATGAATTGAAGGATCTTGAAGTAAAAGTTGAGATATCTATCACCCCTGAAAACTGGGCTGAGTTTACTCTTGAAGGCGAGGATGAGGAAGTGTCTGCAAATTTGCTGACCTCCAGATATGGGACGCCTGCACAAAAAGCTGAACCCGGAAAGGTATACATGGGCTTTCTCCAGGCTTTTTTAGAGGACGCTTTTCTGGTCAATATTGGTATACCTGTCAGGGTTGAAGCCGGGGAACTGAAAGCTCTTGGCAGTGGAAAGCCAAAGCAGCTTGCCTCAAGGTTCGGCCTTATACCTCATTTGCCGGTTGAAGTCGAGGTTATTGAGGCAAACAGGGATTTAAAAGCTCGTCTCACTAAAAAGCAGCTTGATCTCTGGTGGAGCTGGAAAAAAGCATCTACTGATAGGGTAACTGTTAACGGAGCAACACGATCGGAAATCAAAAGTGCAATTAAAAAAACAGGCCACGGGAGGGATATTTACGAAATCGAGCGCCTGGGGCTGCTGGAACATGCAATCGTGTGCCGGGAAAAGACCGATGGCCCAGGTATAGTTGCAGCAATAGGGCCTCACCTGAAATCCGAAATGGGAGTTGTAATTGGAGAGGCGCGCTGACAAGACTGCCCTTAAAAGAAAGCAGGACGAAACCCAAAAAAAGAGCTGGCCTGGGAAAATTTTGTAAGCCAGTAAATTCTGAGAACGAGATATGGCTTAAAACCCAGGATACTAATAATAATTGGTATGTAAAACAGCGAATGTGATAAAGGAATTCATATTGTTATCTTGAAGAGGCAGTGTTCATGCCCTGTCCCATAACACTCAGTCTCGGTAACTCCATAATCCCTTTCAAGCTTTCCTTTAAGGATCCCCTCAATAATGCCTTCTATTAAGGAGCAGAATGGTTTCCCAATGACAGGCATTGAACTGGCTTTGAAACTGTCTTCAATCTGAAGAGCAGTGGGATCAGCGAGTACAGTAACTCGGCACTTTCCGTGGAATTCCAGAAAACCCGCAATCTCTTTCAGGAGTTCATCTGGGGTTCCGGATTTGAAAATTGAGGAGATAGACATTCCAAGATCGCTTCCTATCGTTTTTACAACTGGGGCATTGTCAATACCATATGCTTCAAAACCAAAGCAAAGCGCATGAAACAGGATTTCTGCAAAGCAGAACCTATCATATCCATTTGCAGGAGCCTTTTCCAATAGTTTCCTGTAGTGCTCGATAAATGGTTCCTGAGAGCAACCCATGTAGCGGGATGTGAGGGAATAGATTTTGCGGCGGCGGTCTTTTGGATTAAAGCTTTCTTCCACAAGCTCACACGACCTGAGATTGTTGAGATGTACGGAAATGGTTGACTTGGCTTTTGCTGTATATTTTACGATTTCATCGAACGACCTGGGTTCTTCCCTGAGCAGGTTGAGAATCTGGAGTTTTACAGGGCTGTCTATTGCTATCAGTCCTTTTTCATTATAAAAAAATTCTGTTCTACTCTCAGGTTTTGCCATAATATCTTTAGATAAGTTGCGCTTAGATTATATAAACCGTTCGCACAACCACGAATAATATCATATTATATATAATTACCAAATTATAAATCTCCGTTTAAAAGAGTATACTTAGAAAGAGATAACCTTGATTTAAGAAGGGAGACCTGGTTCGGGAAGAGAAATTTATAGGTAGAGATACAGATATGCTAATAATATAATTCCAGCGAAAACAAATAGACCGCAAATATACTGAAGCTTTCTGATAAAGTTTGTGAAAAAACTATAATGGAAATATTAAAAAAAGACAAAAACTCAGATCGTTCGGCTTTGGAATTTTTAAAAAGCAAAGGGGAAAATATATGGGATTATTATCGAGAATGGAGACAGTGCTTAAATCAAAGATGAGTAAGGTGCTCAACAAAATGGAAGACCCGCGGGAAACGCTGGATTATTCCTATGAGAGGCAGCTGGAATTGCTCCAGAATGTGAAAAAGGGTATTGCGGAAGTTGCAACCTCAAAGAAGCGCCTCCAGCTCCAGCGTGCAAAGCTGGTTCAGAACACGGACAAACTGGAAGGTCAGGCAAGAGATGCCATTGCATCTGGCAGGGAGGATCTTGCAAGGCTCGCTCTTGAAAGAAAGGCTGCCCTCCAGCAGCAGGTTGAAGAGATTGACCGGGAAATTGCAGAGCTTGACAAGCAGCAGGAGAAGCTGGTAGAATCAGAAAAGCGCCTCTCAACGAAAGTGGAGATCTTCAGGACTCGAAAAGAGTCGATTAAAGCCCAGTATTCGGCAGCTGAAGCCCAGGTGAAAATCAATGAGTCTGTCACAGGGATAAGCGAGGAGATGGCAGATGTGGGTCTTGCACTCGAAAGGGCCGAAAATAAGACTGAAGAGATGAAGGCACGAGCTGAAGCAATCGACGAGCTTATGGAAGCAGGCACACTTGAAGACCTTACAGGCGGCAGGGACGAAATAGATCGGGAACTTGCAAAAATCAGTACCAAAACCAGTGTAGAATCCGAACTTGCCAGACTCAAGGCTGAAGCCGGAAAAGAGACTGAAAAATTCAAAACCGGGAAAGAAGGCAAGTAAGGAAAAGCAGGGGAGAAGAAATAAGGAAGGAAATGTAAGGAGGTCTGAGAATTGATAATCAGGATTATGGGTGAAGGCCAGTACAGGGCACCGGAGGCTCTTTGTAACGAGTTGAATCAGATCGATAACAGGATCGTGGACTTGGTTGAGGAAGGAAAAGCCGAGGAATTCCAAAAAGAACTTGCTAAGTTGATTTCCGAGATAAAGAAAAATGGGGAGCCGGTTGAAGCGGAGGAGATAACAGAATCCGATATCATCGTGCCGCCAGCGGACCTGAGCCTTGAGGAAGCAAAAGACATATTTAAAGGTTCTGGAATCTTTAAGGATTAAAGTTACAGTTTTAAAGATTTTTCCGGCACTGGAGATCAGAGTTAATCGGGTTAGCAGGTCTTCAGGGCCTGTATTTATCGAATAATCATCACCGGTACCTTTGAGTGCCTGACAACGTTCTCCGCCACGCTACCGATCAGGAATTTTTTGATGCCTGTCAGACCATGCGTGCCCATTACTATAAGGTCAATACTGTTTTCACTGGCATATTCAAGGATTTTATCCGCTGGAATGCCTTTCATATATACAGGCTTAACTTTAACCCCGGCTTTTTCTCCCAGCTTTTCCACGTTTTCAACCGCAACTCCTCCCTTATCTGCAAGATACTCCTCAAAGGCTTCGCTCCAGCCCATAACCGTTCGCGTGGTTACTGCATGCTTAGTAGAGATTACATACAGGGCATGCACTTCAGCACCTGTTGTCTTTGCGACGTTTATTCCATATGAAGCAGCTCTTTCTGCATTCTCCGAACCGTCGATTGCGACCAGAATTCTTTTGAAGAGATTTCCTTCCATTCTATCCACCCCCCTCTATAGTAGAGATAAAACAAATCCTTTTTAGGCTCACTATTTTCTTATTTTGTAATATCTATAAGTGTTTTTCTTTATTAAAACTCATTCCATTCTTTATTCTATAATTAAAAATATGAGTATCAATATTATAAACCTCATCCTGGAAGTTAAGTACTGAATTATAGTGGAAGCTGTTCCTTTTAGGCAGACTTATGCTTTTTTCTATATTGCATTAACATCTGCATCAAACGTTTCCGTTTGATATAAATGGTTTATTATATACAGAATTAAAAATAAGCTCCCGAAAATTCATAACTCAAAGAAAGGTTTTAAAAATCGATTTAAGTATAGCATGTTAGTGTATACTCTACTAGCGTATTACACACATTTAAATAACGGATACCAAAACCAGCAGTCTCAACAATTTAAATAACGAATAGCGAAACCAGCGTCTCTACATCTACTGATACCGGTTAAGATTAATAAGCCAGAGAAAAAAACTAGAGAACTGGCTTCCTTCACTCCATGGAAGAGAGGGGTTTTAAATTTTTTCCCCGCCCCTCTTCATCCTGTTTTCCTATCCTGCTTTCCTGGATAGCAACTCTTTCTTTACGGCCTTTTCATTCTTTTTCATTTAGTCTTTTGTCCTGATGCGTGATAATTTCTGGCAAGTTCACACATCTGTTCCGCAACCTCGACAGGGTCTTTCCCCACGAGAATACTTACCGGCTCTTTTCCAACCGCACCGGTCACGTAAAAAATTCTGGGCATTTTCCCCCCTGCAGCCCTAATAGCTTCCTCGACCATCCAGGAGATAGCTTCTCCCTCCTCATCCTTCAGATTCTCAGGTTCTTGACTTCGGTCCACAACAGAGAAATCCCATCTTTTCTCTTTACAATAAGTTTTCAGAAAGTCGGCAATCTCGGAACTATTTGCAAAATCTATAATAGACCTTATCTCAGGATCTTTTTTCCGGATTTCCAGAAGGACACGTGCCATATACCCGGAAGCTCCAAATTTGATTTTTCCGATAGCTGCCGGAAATCCGTCAACTACGGAGATCCTTCCGTCTACTGCAAGCACATCTTCAGGACTTGTCGCTTCTCTTGATGCATATACAAAATTCGTACGAACCTCAGGAATCAAAGCTGAGAATTCCGCACACTCTTCAATCTGCTCAAGCCCAAGATATAAACGCCCAATCATGTCTGCCTTTTCATTGAGATCCATAACATCACGGCTCCCCATTCAGTTTATCTTATGATATCTCTTCCGCATCTGTAACTTCTGTTATCTGTCTGTTTGTCAAATGTTTTAAAAGAAGTAGCTTGCCGGCCCTTATGAATTAATTCTATCCGACGTGCCTGTAAGCGTAAGAGCTTATTCACTACCAGTATCATTTGTCTCTAACCGGTAGAAATGATACTCATATGGTTCCCAAGTATCGTTGATGGTTCCGTCTGTGACAGTTATGGTTCTGTTTTCCCATAAGACTTCATATGTTCCATCTGGCACGCCGGTAATTGTTGCATTATTTGGTGTACAGTCTGCCTCGGTAAAGTCAAGCATGCTTGACGAAGCTATTAGTTTTCTACCCTCGGAATCAGTAAACATATAGGCAGTAACTGCATCGATTGTGCCACCAGGATCTGAAGTTATACTCTCCCTGCCACTGGTTACGTTTGTTGTCAGAAGTGTCCTGTTACCATTCATAATCCAGGGCCAGATCTGTTCATATTTCGGTTTAAAGTCAGCCCACCCTTCATAGTTTGGAGTACCGGCTGCATACTTATAAGCATATGAGAAGACCCCCTGCGCTCCGCCTAAGATTCCCATGACAATCTGACTCTCGTGACGGTCAGCTACTTTTTGCTCAGTATCCAGATCCGGATCTGAAGGATTCACTTCAATAGCCTGACCAAAAGCTTCGGTTGTTACGTATACAGTCCTTCCTGCATTCTTCCAGTCAGGAGCATTGGCAATAAGATTCCCGTATACCCAGGCGTGAGGGCGTTCAGGATGGAATTTCGTGTAAGTTGTGAAATAACAGACATCCAGCCCCGGAATGAATTCTTCGTCATCAGGCCCGGTCTGCATATCACCTAAATAATCACCAGCAACAACATTTGGGAAGTACTGTTTCATAGCTGTACGCATGGTGATAAGTGTAGAAGGATCATCTTCCTCGTCAGGAAGATAAACGCCATAGAAATCATTATCAGTAACCCCCATGTCCCTGACGCCTCTCCAGAAGCTTTCAGACTCCATCTGTGGACCGCTGGTAGCTACCAGATATCTCGAAATACCGAGCTGTTTGCCTCTATTAATATTATCAACAAACTGCCGTGGAGTTATAGAAGTCCTCCATCCTAAATGAACAAGCGTAGCATCCTCGGTTAAAAATTGAGTCCCTGTCTCCCATCCCATCATTCCATATGGTGCAATTTTGCCACGCGGATATGGAAATTCACTGTTATTCGAGGAGTCATTTTCCGATGCATTTTGTCCGTTTGATGCCAGTGCAGCCGATGAGCCGAGAATTAAAACACAAACTAGGACTGCTGATGCCAAGAATAATAAGTATAAACTATCCTTAGTTTTCATCTGTTTCTATCCCCCTTTTCCATCTCCCCTCAAGATGTGTATGGATTACTCCGTGATTATTATAAATTTAGATAATATATATAACTGCAGGAGCATACTTCCCGGTACTCGGTTGATACTGTTTACAAATTAATCAGTTATTTTACAGTATTTTTTGGGGGCTATAAAAAACCGTGTCGTTTCAATTCAACTGCGTGATAAAACAAACTTTTCAAGAAAATGTTTGATTACAAGCCTTTTGAAAAAAAAGGCTTGAATGAAACCGTTGCGCCGGTATATCACGCCATCATGCCGGCTTTTGATCAAACTTTTTTCTAAAAAGTTTGCGGTCAAGCCTTTTCGTAAAAGGGTTGCAGTGCGACGGTTCTAATCAAACGACGCCACGTTTGTGGGTCAACAGTTGGATAGTAAACGATAAGGAAACCCTTGTTGTCGCAGTTAAAAAAGCCTAAGATTTGATGTATGCAAACCATCCGCTGATTTTGAGTTCTCGCCAGTGACAGGCTGCTCGGTAAACTGCAATACTGCTGAAGATTTCTCTATAACTATGATTTCTCAATTATTATATTAGTAATACAGGCTAAATAAATTCATATATTTTGGGGAAGATACATTCGTAAAAACTTTAAATATCTGGATTTTGCATGTTTACGAAATAATTCCAAAAGTCTTTTTATTTTTAACAATTCAATTAATAATTTCCAGAATTTTCTCATAGTCTGGAATTTTATAGATTCTATGGGGAGTAAGATTCGAAAACAAATCTTTGGTTTTAGGGCAAACTTATTTACAAAATGTATGAAGGGAGGCAAATAAAGTTGAAGAAAAATAATCAAAAAATGAATACAGAGATCAGCATGAAGAAGAATCTCAGTATAATAAGCGATCTAAATGTGAGAAAAAAGATAGTAATCTTCAGTGAACTTCTGGTTCTATTTTTTGTTATAGGGTCATCTATAGCGATGGCAGATACAGGATCTTCGGAAATAAACACAGCATCTGAGATTCAGAGTAATGCCCTAAACCAGACTGACAGTCTCCCAGAGCTTAAATATGCGCCGGAAAACCCCAAGTTTACCAAATACCTTAACAATAAAAATTACACTCAAAATGCACTTTCCCAAAATGAATATCAAACCGGTTTTGTACCCGCGCCTGTAGATCTCAGTCATCTAAGCGATGTTTCAGCAGGACATGTATCTGCTCCAGCTTACTATGATCTGCGAGCTCTGAACAGGGTAACAGATGTTAGAGATCAGGGTCATGAAGGAACTTGCTGGGCATTTGCAACCTATGCATCTCTGGAATCATGCTTACTGCCGGAAGAGAACCGGGATTTCTCAGAAAACAATATGAAAAACCTGCTTTCTTCTGTATATCCAGAAGGTTTTGACTTTACTCCGGATGAAGGCGGAAACCATCTCATGTCAACAGCCTATCTGGCTCGCTGGAACGGACCAGTGGATGAAACCGATGATCCTTATGATCCTTCTAATTATTCCTCGGTCTACTCACCCACTGGATTACATGTACAGAAGCACATACGAGATGTACTCATTATTCCAGACAGGAAAAGTCCAATGGACAATGATAACATAAAATCTGTAGTCCAGAACTACGGAGCGGTATACACCACAATGTACGTCAATCCTGCCTATTATTCCCCTGATCAACGTTACTATTACTGTAACAGTGTTATCTCATATCCTAATCATGCTGTGGCTATTGTTGGCTGGAATGACTCGTTTGATAAGAATCAGTTTTCCAACGTTCCGCCCGGAAATGGTGCATTTATTGTAAAAAATAGCTGGGGCAAGACCTGGGGGGAGGAGGGATATTTCTATGTATCCTACTACGACACAAAACTCGGATACGATGGAAACGTTGTGTTCACAGCTGGAAACACTGATGATTATGATTCCATATACCAGTATGACCCGCTCGGATGGGTCAACAGTGTTGGATATAGTAATCCTACTTGCTGGTGTGCAAACATCTTTACTGCAAAATCTTATGAAGTTCTCAAAGCCGTAGGTTTCTATACAACAGACTCAAACTGCAACTATGAAATATATATATACACTGATCCAGAGTTCAGCCCCATAAGTAGAACAGGCTATGTTCTTACCCAAAGCGGTACAATTCCATTTGCAGGCTACCACACGATTCCCCTGAATTCAGGAGTTAAGCTCAAAGCAGGTCAAAAGTTTTCGGTAGTTCTGAAGCTTACAACTCATGGATATAACTTCCCGATTGCCTTTGAATATCCAAAATCAGGCTACAGTAGTAAAGCAAAAGCAAACACAGGAGAGAGCTTTATAAGTCCTGATGGAATTAAATGGGAAGACTTAACAAAACATTATCCAAATGCAAATGTATGTATCAAGGCATTCACCTATCCAATTTCGTTTCCCGTTGCAAACTTCAGTAGCAATATAAGCGAAGGTTATGTTCCATTGAATGTACAGTTTAACGACAGTTCAAGAAATGTAACCAGATGGAACTGGGATTTTGGAGATGGAAATTATTCAACCGAGCAGAATCCAATGCATGTTTATTCCAGAACAGGAACTTATCCTGTCAACCTGACCGCAAGCAATGATAATGGTACAGATTCAAAACTTGCTACTATAGCTGTTCTTCAACAGCCTGCTTACGCATACATTGCAAACACGGGTAGCAACACTATCTCTGTAATTGACACCGCAAAAGACAATGTTATCACCACTGTAGAAGCAGGTGCTGGCCCTTATGGAGTTGGAGTAAGTCCGGATGGAAAAAAGGTATATGTAGCGCACAATGACAGCAACACTGTCTCTGTAATTGACACTGCAACAAACACTGTTACAGCCACGGTGCCTGTAGGAAGGAAGCCCTGGGGAATTGCGGTCACTCCGGATGGGAAAAAGGTGTATGTGGCGAATAATCTGGATAATACTACATCTGTAATTGATACTGCAACGAACACTGTCATAGCTACGGTCCCTGCAGGAATTTATCCTTCTGGAGTTGCAGTTACACCGGATGGAACAAAGGTATATTTTGCGAGTTCACTTCACTTTGAAAACTCAACAAGCAGTATTGTTTCTGTAATTGACACTGCCACAAATGGTGTTATAGCCTCGGTGCCCGTGGGAAATGCTTCTACAGGAATTTCAGTCACCCCCGATGGAACAAAGGTATACGTGTCGAACAGTCTGGATAATACTGTCTCTGTAATTGATACGGCTACAAACAATATAATAGCCACGGTGCCTGTAGGAGACAATCCTCAGGGAAATGCCGTGAGTCCAGAAGGAAGAATGGTATATGTGGCGAACTTCGACAGCAATACCATTTCTATAGTTGACGCAGTGACAGATACTCTTATAGCCTCTGTGCCTGTAGAAGTCAACCCTATTGGCGTTTCATTCAATCCTGATGAAAATGAGGCATATGTGACGAATAGTGGTAGCAACACTGTTTCTGTTATTGACACTGCCACAAACAGGGTTAAAACCACAATGAGTGTAGGAGAATCTCCTATTGCATTCGGGCAGTTTATAAAGCAGCCAGTACTTCCTTTTGCAAACTTCAAAAGCAATGTGAGCGAGGGTTATGCTCCGCTTTCTGTCCAGTTTACAGACCTCTCGAAAAACGCAATGGAGTGGAGCTGGGATTTTGGAGATGGAAACTATTCAACCGAGCAGAATCCAGTGCATATCTTTTCTGTACCACAAACCTATACTGTTAACCTGACAGTAAGCAATGAGAAAGGAACTGCCTCAAAGCTTGCTACAATAACTGTCACACAACAAAGCAGCTCAAGCGACGGTGGCGACGGAAGCACCGATGGAAGCAGTGGAAGCAGTGGAAGCAGTGGAAGCAGCCGCAAAAGTGGTGGCGGCGGTGGCAGCGGCGGCGGAGGCGGTTCTCCTGAGCCTGCAAAAAATGTTGAAGTAAAAGAACTTTCTCAGGCATCTATTATAAACGGGAGATCTGTAAAGTTTGATTTTGCAAGGAATGCCACCTGTGTCGTGTATGTGAGCTTTGACGCAAAGAAAACTTTTGGCAAGACCACAACTGTTGCTGAACAGCTAAAAGGCAAATCAGCTCTGGTCTCTGGACTGCCCGATGGTGAAGTTTACAAGTTCTTTAATGTCTGGGTCGGAAACGGAGGAGTTGCAACGGAAAAGAACATAGAAAGCCCTGTAGTATGCTTCAAGGTTGAGAAGTCCTGGCTTGAGGATAAGAAGATTGATCCGGTTTCGATCACTCTCAGCAGTTACATAGACAAAACATGGTCATATCTGCCAGCGGAATTATTATCCGAAGATAGTAAATACCTGTACTTCACGGCAGAAACTCCGGGGTTCTCATCCTTTGCAATAATAGGAAAAGCCATAGAGAAAGAATCCGGAGACGAAATTGAACTTGCAACTGATATTCAGGATCCTGGGCAGGAGAGTATAGCCCTCGGAAGTAAGGATAGAATGAAATCTGAAGATAGAATGAAATCTGAAACGGGAAAAATTACAAGCATACCTGGATTTAAAGCGGTTTGTGGAATTATCAGCTTGCTGGCTATATCTCTGTATCAAAGAAGATGTAATAAGTAAAACAGTAATTAAAATAGTAATGAGCGATTAAGTCTGTCATAAATGGGTGGTTAATCCACCTGATATTTTTTTAGAATCTGATATTTTTTAGGATATCTCGCTGTTGTGAAGCTTATAATTGATCGTTGAATAAACGGGCTATTGGTATTGTTTTCTTCAAATACATGCTATCACATAACCTGATAAGTGCAACATTAAAGAAAAATTTATTTAATTGCCACCACATATCTTAGTTCAGTTATATCCTCTTCTTTTCGTGTCATAAACTTAGATGTCCTTTACTGATAGTCGAGATCTGGATAATAATGTGAAAGATATAATCCGGACTGATGCCTGGTGAACTCCTTGGATAGAAAAATAAAATTTAAAGTAATGAGAACCTCCTGTATTTTTGCAGGTATATTATGCCTTGTTCTCGTCTGCCAGATAGCTGCAGCAGGCTCTTCTAATTGCCTGGACAACACAAAAAAGATAGCAGTATATCTTCCTTCAACTGATGTCGTGGCTCATGATCCAATATGTACTGCAGTGTTTTTTGAATACGACCTCGATTATCTTACAGACTCTACAATCACATCGAATCTCACTAAAAAGAACTACGAGCTGCTTCTTGTTCCTGATAAGCATATGTCAGACAAAGCTGCTACAGCTGTAAACAAGTACCTGAACAGTGGGGGTAAAGTCTGGTTTTTTGCCGATCCAAGATTGAAACCAGACGATTCGATGTCGGACTATAGGATCAATATATTAGGGAAGCCCAGTGAAATCTGGATTAGCCATAATAGTAATTTTACTGTAGACAATACCGACCCGATAACAAACGGTTTATCCAGATCATACAGATCCCTGAGCACAACCAATAAATCCACATACACGAGGTCGTTCAATCCTGACAGCGGCAATATATCGGGATTCAAATACAAAGTTCTGGCATCAGTATGCAAAGATGGGGATGTGCTCATCCGGTTCGAGAATACAAAAACGGGAGCTAAAGTCATCTATTCAAACGAAAACATGTTCATATCGGGCGGCTCGTGCAACTATTTCAATAAAGATACAGAAACCCGCCTGTTCCAGAACAGCAAAAACTGGATTCTCGGGCTTGACAAGAACACATATGGCATAAGCATCACCTATCCTAAAGGCGACAAACAGGTAACTGTGACAATAGATGATGTTATGGGGGCAGATAAAGAAATTCCAAAAACCCCAACTTTTTCGAGATGGAAAAGAGTAAGAAGCTTGCAAACGTGCAGGACATGAACACTTTCTTCATAGTTCCGGAATCACAAACATCAAAATCCGGGCTTGCCTATTTTTCTAATTACGGGGATACGCACACGATCCATCCACACAGGATTACGGATTGGGGAGCAGATTTTACAGTAGCTCAGTTCCAGAAAAATATTACAAAGGCTGAATCAATAATGAACAAGGCTGCCGGCGTGTCAAACTATGGCTTTTCATCAATCCGGTTTCCCAATACAGCCGCATCCATTCCGGCTTATCAGGCTGCATCGAATGCAGGGTTCATAATCGACAGCACCTACGGATACTACACCAGCATGACTGCCCTTGGAGATACGCAGTCAAATTACGTATTTTTCCCGAAGCAGAAGATTCTGTACGGAAAAGAGACAAACACCATCGAGATGGAAGTTCCGGCATATTTCGATATAAGTCCCCGTAATGCAAACGACTTTTATAAGAAAAATGCAGCCTGTATGAAGCATTTCAAAGAAATCAATTTCCCGGCGAACTTTATTATAGCAGGTCATATTCAGGGCATGATGACAAAACCAGACCTGTTTTCAAACATGTCGAAAACCCTGGATTATGTAAGTAAGAACTCAGGCTATACTGTATTTTCGACGCTTGACCAGATTGCAAAATATAACTCTTTGAAATCCGCAAAAATTCAGGCATATAACACTCCAAAAGGAGTTATTGTTGGCATTACCACCTCAAAACAAATTGATAACTTTACAATTAAGCTGACAAATATCAAAAAAGGTTTTAAGGCTCAGTATGACGGGACAGATAACTGTAATGTGATCCATGCAGATGGTGTTTATTATGTGTACCATACAGTTAGTCCGGGAACCCATCAAATAACTGTGACTGTTGTTTAACTGAGTATTTAAGGCTCAGTTCTTTTCTTTTAGAGAACGATACAGGCCAGGATTAAATTGTCAGACAGAAAACAAATCATGTTCTGAACATTGTTAAACCAGATATAACCTGAAATAGCAGAGATACAAATTATACCTTACCTAACAAGTAAGTATAATTCAGTATCAATCCTTTCCTTTAAATATGGAAAGAATAGCTGATCAAACATTTGTTTTACTATTTTAACAATTGCTTCAGCAGTTGCTAAATATTTTTCAATTTCTTCACTACTTATTGGTATCATTTTTCCCAAATTACACTCGATTCCACTTTGAGTGAGAAATTTTTTATCTACCAATCCATTATTGTGGACAATAGCATGTCTTTTATGCATAATAATTTTCAATTCTGAATAAATTTCCTCGTTGAATAGAGATTTCAAATCGACATTTAATTCTTCTTTAAATATCCTATCCATCTTTCCTATATTAAGGAACTCATTTTTTGATTCTTTGTAAAATTTAGATATTAATGAATGTTCGTTTTTTACGAATTTTAAATTCATGCCGATAGCAAAAATGTCTCTAAAGAATACTTCAAATCCCGTTGCAAGATTTACAACACATTGTTCTAACAATACTCTTTGAACTTTTTCCACTGTTGTATTTTCATTGATAGATAAATTGGTAACTGAAAGTTTGTGAAGAATACGGACTTTTTCCAGACTATAATGAATTTTATAAAAAGGATCGGATTCGTAGCAAATTCCACAATATTTAGGATTAACACCCATAGTAATAAGAGATTCCGTAATCATAGAAAGCATATAAAAATTGTTACAGTATGGACACATTCTAACAAAATGTGTACGATCTGGTTCTGATTGAATTTTTTTTTCAACTTTCATTTTCATATATGGACTAACTGTATTTAAATAGTGATCATCTATCTTTATCCAAAAGCTATCCATAAATTCACCAATTAGTTTAATATTTGACTATAATTAAAAATAATAGTTTTTTTATAAGTTAAACCAGATGTCCTAAAGCTCAAAAGGCTGTCTATTTAACTTTTCCATTTTTTTTCTCTGCTACACTAAGGATAGTAGTAGATAGAATTTATCGCTATGACTAAAATACCAATAAATAAGATAATCATTAGGATATCCAGAACCAATTATTGAAATGGTATCCGATAAGAGTTATCAAGACCTATAACTGACCACAATAATAATCTAAATACTAACTTTTAATTACCAATTAAATTTTTCAATATTTCTATTTTTGAGTACAATTGTAAGATATTAAGGAGCATATTGATAAGATTTATTTGTATCCGTTAGATTTTTCTCCAAATAATATTGTTACAATGTACTGTAATTGATCATATCTTCTGCATTCCATATGATGCAGAATAGCCGAATTTAGAAAAGTATAGTATGAAAAGATTAAAAAAATAAGAGGTTTTAAATTCACTCAACTACATGAGTTTTATCAATATTAAAAAAGAAATTATTACATGCCAAAATTATCTAATATTTGATCATATGACTGTTCAAGCATACAGATCCTGCCGTCTTTCCCTAATCCGAAGTCGAGAGCGATCGCAAATGGTCGATTAAAATCTTTCGCAGTGTCGCAAAGTGCTATCAAATGTTGTCGACTAACCCCAAAAACAGTACAATTCTCTACCCCATCGGCTTTTAATACTCTTTCAGCAGACTTTTTCGATATGAATAATGCTATCGCCCCATTAAGTGTCGTCTCCTCATGAGGATAATATCTCGACATATATAGTGCTACCTTTTTACTAGGTGAATAATATGTACCTTTATTTTTCCCATCTTCAGTTACTTCCATAATAGTCCAATATGGATCTCCATATGTATTTTCGTCTGGCAGAAGCCATTTCACATGGTTAAGAGTTAGTGGATATATATTTGGCAAATCTTCAGTAGTTATTAGCTCTATTCCATAGAATTTTGCTTCTAGTTTAGCTCCTTTTTGGTATCCATTCGCAGCGATCATAAAACCAGTCTTAATGTTGCAACCATCAAGTTTTGACTTAAAAGCGTCGAGCTTTTCTTTTTCTACATTTTTATTGTAATTTTTGCATTCAATTGCGACTTTGTGAGTTACTCCTGCTATTTCAACTTCAAAAAAAACATCGAACTCATGTAGGGCTCCAGATTTTGCTCTTTCTTTGTGGTTCTTTATTATTTTGAAATTTTTTAAATGCTCGTTTTGCAACAGAATTGAGTAAACGTTTTCAACATAATTCTCTAACTCCTTACCTGCTTCTTGCGACTTAGACATATTTCCTCCTTAGTAAATCTTGAAACTATATTCTTCCATAAGAAAGACACAAAAAAAATATTATTCCAAATCATATTCAGCTAAAATTTCATCGTATGAGTGTTTTACCGCAAAGAGACATCCATTTGAGTCAAGTGACAAAACGCTGCAGATTAGTAATTCGCATTTAAAAAACTGTGACAGGAGACAAATCCATTTCAATTGTTGTCGACTAACTCCAAAAACAGCACAATCCTTTGCCCCATCGGCTTCTAATGCTCTCTCAGCAGTCTTTTTTGATATGAATAAGAATATTGGCCTGTATCGCTCGTGGACGATAATTTCTAACACATTGAACTCGTCGCCATTGAGTGAATAATATGAACCTGTATTTTTCCCATCTTTAGTTACTCTCATAATAGTCCAAAATGGGTCACCATGTACACTTGAGTCTGGCACAGCACAGGCAGTGTGTAAAAACAATAGTCCTGGTATATTTGGTAACTGATCATCAGTTATCAGTTTTATATTATTAAGATCCGCAAATTTTTTTGCTCCTGCATTATAGCTTTTAGTAGCTAGAATAAAACCAGTAATATTATTGCATTCATTAAGTTTAGACTTAAAATCTCTGACCATTTCTTCTGTTATTCTTTTATTATAATATTTGCATTCTATTGCAGCTTTAATGGATACTCCCGCTATTTTAACCTCATAAAAAACATCAAATTTATGCTCAAACCCACCCTGTCCAATTTCGACGTGATTCTTTTCAATTTTGAAATTTTTTAAATTATCATTTTTTAACATACGTTCGAAAACGCTTACAATATAATCCTCTAGCTCTTGCTCATTCTCTTCCCACTTATACATTTGCTTAGACATATTTCCTCCTTAGTTCCGACATATTCACTTTTATTCGAAAAGCATTGATAATACAGGATTTATAAAAAAAGTCTTTTTCTGTATTTTCTGGGTATTTGATAAAGAGAAAGGAAATACATAACTATTCTGTTTTTATTTAAAACTTATATAGTATTGGGATTATAAATTTTTTCAACAGAAGTTTTGAAGTAAAAATGGGAATTAAGCTAGTGGAGATTTTATAAATGGCACTTCATCCGACTGATTATTTTAGGAAGGAAAGGGTTTTTGTTGATCGCGAGACCTGCATTGATAATTTTAAAAACTTCATTCAAAACCCTAATCAAGATTATAATGCTCTGTTTTACTATGGCATAGCAGGCATCGGTAAAAGCAAACTGCAGCGTGAGTTACAAAGTATACTGGATAATGAATACCCTGATATTCTTTGGGTATCCATGGATCTGGAAAATGAATATCACAGAAATGTGAGTACCTTTTTAGTAGCACTCAGGGATAAAATTCAGATAAAGCAACACAATATGAGGTTCTATAGATTTAACTTGGCTCACGCAATATTCTCGAAAAAAAGTCAGCCTGAAATCCCCTTAAAAAATGAGACGTATCCAATAATTAAAGAAGATGGATTTTTTTATGATATACTAAATGCTCTTAATGAAACTGTGTTTGGGTCTTTTCTATCAATACCTGTAAAACGGATACTTGATATTATAAACAATGCTCCAGAAAACACCCTAAAGTTTTTGAAAGAATTGCCTATAGATATTAAAAAGCTTGAATCTATGGAAGCCCACGAAATTGAAAAGATATTACCAGGTATTTTTGCTGCAGATTTTACAAGTAATTTAGGCACAAATTCAAGAGTTTGTATTTTTATTGATACTTATGAAGCTATTTGGAAAGACTGGCGGGGAGTAGGTAGTTTCAGTGAAAAGGATAAATGGATACGAAAGTGCCTAATCCCTAATATGCCAGGGGTTTCATGGGTAATATGTGGGAGAGAACAGATTAAATCACGGTGGGCAGAAGATGAAAAAGACTGGGAAATGTGCATGAAAGAGTATCCTATAGAGGATCTATCAGAAGGATATAGTGAGCGATTCTTAATAGAATGTGGTGTAAAAGAGAAAGACATTCGAGATGTGATAGTTAAAGCAAGTGAAGGAGTTCCATATTATCTTAATCTGTCTGTTGATACCTACGAGCAAGTCTGTCGGAGCAAAAAGCCAGAAGCTAAAGACTTTGCAGGTACAAAGAAAGAGGTTTTTGAAAAATTTGTTAAATATCTTGATAAAAATGAAATTAGGACTCTAAATGTACTCTCAGCACCGAATTCATGGGATCGGAATCTATTCGAATTATTGATAAAAAAATTCAATCCAACCTATTCAATTTATGAATTTTCAGACTTAATTAAATATTCTTTTGTCAAAGAGGTCACAGATGGGAGTTTTTCACTCCACCAGTTAATGCGGAAAAGTCTTCAAGAACATCAAGATCCGACATATAGAAAAGAAGTCCATCTATTTTTGCATAATTACTATAGTAACAAAATCAAAGACATTGATATTAAATCAATCACACCAGAGCATGAGATGGCGTTAATCGAAGCTTATTATCATGCAAAAGAAGCATTAAAATTCGCAGAATTAGGTGTATGGGTTATCAAAAATATTGAACTATTTGACAAAGCAGGATATTGGAAAACAATTTATTCTATTTATGAAGATTTTGTAGAAATATTAAAAGAAAAGGTAGGATCTGAAAATATTTATCTTGGGATTTTCATGAGGAGACTAGCTTTCCTAAATGAAGATAGAGGTCGATATAAAGAAGCAATCTCTTATTACCAACAAGTTCTAAAGATATTTGAAAAAAATATAGGTAAAAAAATATTAGAGAATAACGATGTTACAGTTGACGACCATTCAATTGCAATGGTATCTAACGATTTAGCAAACTGTTTTCTGAGTATTGGGGAATATGAAAAAGCACTTACACTGCAACAAAAAGTCCTGAAAATTGTCAAAAATATTGTTAATGAGGATCCTCTTTATATTGCACTTGTACAACAAAACATGGCGAATACTTATCAATACTTAGGCCAGTATAAAAGAGCAATGGAGCTATGTCAAGAAGCTTTAAATGTTCGAGAAGCTCGTTTAGGGGAAGAAGACCTCGAAGTTGCGATTACGCTAGAAAATCTGGCAGCAATTCATCAGCATTTAGGTAACTATGAAAAAGCTTTTTCCCTAGCTCAAAGAGCACTTAATATAAGAGAAAAAAAGCTTGGTCCTAAACATCCCCACGTTGCAAAAAATCTGTCTAGTTTGGGAGTACTGTGTACTATAATGGGCAACCTTGAAGAAGCCTTGAAATACAATCATAGGGCTGTTGAAATTGCAGAAGAAAGATTAGAGGAAGATCATATAGGTATTGCACAAACCCTATCCAACTTAGGAGCTACTTACCAATATATGCTCAGGTACGATAATGCATTAGAGACATATCTACGAGCTTTACAAATAACTGAACATAGTTTGGGATCAGATAATCCAATGCTTGTAAATATACTAAATAATATAGCAGAAACATATCGCAAAATGGAAAATTACGAAAAAGCACTAGAATTTTACCAAAGAGCCTTAAATATAGCTAATAATCGTCTTGGAAAGGAACATCCCGATACTGCATTAATTCTTAGCAACATTGGAAGGCTCTATATTGACAAAAGAGAATTTAAAAAAGCACATTCAATTTGCCAACAGGCACTTGATATTCGGGGTAAAACACTGGGAACTGATCACGTTGATTATGCAATAACACTACAGGATCTAGGATGTATTTATGGATATGTTGGAAGGGGAGACTATGCTTTACCCTTATTTGAACGCTCGTTGCAGATATTCGAAAATAAACTAGGTACTGACCACATACGTACTAAGGAAGCTAAACGGTTGGTGGATACTCTAAAGGAATTAAAAGTACAGGTAATAAAAGAATTAATAGAATCTGGAACTATGGTTTTAGATAATGGTAAATGGGTTGTCAAAAAGCAGGATAACTAATATTTACAATTCTCTTTTTGCTTCTTTTTTAATCCGAGTACATAACCTTGCAGGAATATGTTTTTCAGTTTTCTTTAAAGAACCTCCATTCTGGAATATTTTTTTGGAAATCAGTATTTTTCCGATAACTATAACAATCTTTCGGCCATATCAACAAGATTTATCAATAGCTGCTCTCTGAGCCTTCAAAGAGAAAAACATACTCCGAACATAATTCTCCAGCCCATACTTCCATTCCTTGCATTCGGGTCTGCCCCTGTTAATAAACATAGCCTGATGGGCACAGCCTCCCATGCAGATGGGCAGTATTTTGCATTTCACGCATTCCGAATATTCGAAAGGTTCCCAGGCAAGCCACTGGATTTCGCGGTTTCCTTTCTCCTCGTCCTGTAGTATCAGGTCGCCAATTTTTCCGATGCTTGCAGCTTTGTTGCCTATTTCGGTCCAGCACTTGTACATGTCCCCATCTGGGTCAAGGACAAAAGCGTTCGTCCGGTTGGCGTCGCAGGCGCGGGCAAAGCTCGGATAAAAGGACTCTCTGCCGGCGTCAAATCCCATGAGGTTCAGGTTTTTATAAAATTGCTGGTTTATTGCCGAAAATTCTTCGGTCAACATGCAGGAACTCTCATACGATTTGCATCCTGCCGTATAGGGTATAACCTGGCCCAGGTAGATGAACACGTCACTCAGGTCGTTTTCTTTAACACATCCAGGAGTCTGCTGATCTTATCAATGTTGGAGCGGTCGATATTTACGCGAATATATGTCTCGATACCGTTTGCCTTCAGAAGCTTGATTCCTTCAAGAATCCGGTTGAATGTCGTGCCGTTGCTTCCTTTAAGCATTCGGCGGCTGTCATGCACCTCGCGGGGTCCGTCAAGGGTAACGTGGATAAACTTAATTCTGTTCTTCTTGAGATTCGGCACGATGTCAGGGTCTCTGGAAATCAGGTAGCCGTTAGTAACCATGCCGGCTGAATACTCAACGTTATTTTCTTCCGCAATGGCAATCATTTTCTGCGATAAATCAAAAACAATTTCTCTTGCGAGGAGAGGCTCGCCGCCGTACCAGGTTACAAATATATTTTTTCCAGTCTTTACTATTTTTTCAATATAGCTGAGTAAATCCTGTTTTACATCGTCTGGCATGAAAGCATTTTGCTCACTCTTCCCGCTCTGGCTTTTTTCGGATTGTTCGAAGCAGTAGGAGCAGGCAAAGTTGCAGGCTAAAGTGGGAGCGATAACCAGCCTGGCTATCAGGCTGTCATATTTATCGCTGTTATAGTTAAATTTGACCGTTCTCAGTTCGTCGGCAGTATCGTCAACGACAAATCCTCCCTTTTGTAGCTCGTCAACGAATTGCTTTTCGTTTTCCGGCAGGAGAGCATAATCAAACTGAGGAACGTTCAATAAGCCTATACGGCTCTTTCTCACTTCAGCCAGTGCCGTAGTAAGACTATTAAAAATTATTGCTTTTTCCGGGTCATCGGTTGACCAGACAAAATTATAAGCTGACGGTTTCATCTCTGTAACTTATTTTTAATTTGTGCTTGATTCTTAATTTGTACCTGATCTCTGATTTGTACCTGGTCCCTGATTTGTACCCGATCACCGATATTGCTATTACACTCGCAGAATCCGCAACCTCCTACACCGTCGCATCCGACACACCCACCACTGGCTGCTTCCAGTTTTTGGGGCAATACCAAGTGGACAATATCAGCAGATTCCTCAACAACTTTAATTTTCGCAGCCGGATTCGTCTCTGCTTTAGAAATGACCTGCTGCTTGAGCTCTTCACGAGACCGTGTGTCTGTCGATTTGATTTCTTTTTTAGTTTTACTCATTATTTTGACCCCTGTCAATTATTAGAAAATGTTTCTATTTTTCGGACTTTTTCGGACTTCAAAAACATTCTAACTTATGTTAATAATTAATACTGATTGATAGTATAAACATTTAACTACAGATGAAATTCTTGTTTATAATATTTTAAAAATAATATATATGTTAAACTTAAAAGACCTATATTCAGAAGTAAGCGCATTTATCCTTCGCAATCTTCTGGTTTTCCAGTTAATATTAATATTTGACTATTGAAATTGCTAAAAACTTTCCACGGAAATTTTACTTCTAGAAATTATATACATTAAGCTTTAAGGTTAATCGAGCTTTAACTTAAACAGAACACAAAAATACATTACAGCAATCTTATTTTCTGGTTCTCATTTTTATTCCCCAGATAATTGCTCCAATTCCCCCGATAACAAAGAAGACTCCGAATACCCATGGCAGAACAATGACTCCAGCCAGAGAATTGGTTAACAGGAGTAAACCCAGGACTATGGTAAGCACACCAAGAATTCCCGTACCCCACCCTCCCCCTTTAAGTGCCGAAGTAATTATCACAGCACCGTTGACAAGAGCTAAAATCCCGATGAAGACCATGAGTAATCTAAGAACAATGTAGGGACTGATGATAGGATACATCAGTATTACAACTCCCACAATAATGCTCAAGATACCTGAAAGCAACTTCCATTTCCCATTCTTTGTAAAAATCAATGCCTTTATAACAGAAAAAATTCCTTCTACTAGCCAGAAAATGGCTAGAATTTGTACTAACAGAATAGTGGTTGCTATAGGCTCGTATAAGAGGAAAATACCTATAATAGTAGCAATAATTCCTTCCAGAAGAACCGACCACCAGAGTTCCTGAGGTACTTTTGGTTCCTGCGGCACTTTTAACTCTATTCTGGAATCGGTATCAACTGGTTGTTCCATATATCCCATCTCCCTTTTCCGAACTTTGCAAAAAGTCGTTTGTCTTCCTTCGTTTAATCCACATTTACTCCATATTATGTACCGGCAAAAATGAGTTTAAATTTATCATATAATATTATTCAGAGAATATAATATTATGAGAAATATAAATGAGGAGTAAGCAATAAATGAAGGATAGATGTGAATTAAAAAGTTATACGTGCAGGTATGATCACTGAATTAAAAACCTTATAAGAGTCCTGCTTCAAATCCCATAAATTCATTCTTATCTTCTTGCCGGACAAAGCATATCGTCGGTAAACCAGAAGCATCTCTTACATCCTGTAGATATTTCGGGCATCATATTCTTGGGCGAAGCGCAACGGAGTGAAAGGGACTGCGGGCTCTCAAAATGAAAGCATAACTTCGTCGATTAAATGCAATCAATCTAAAGATTTATATACTCCGAATACTGTATAAAAATGTGCAGTCTGCCAAGGTGGCGGAGGGGTCACGCAATCGCCAGCAGAGCGATTCAGTCCTGGTTCAAATCCGGACCTTGGCTTCTTCTATTCTTTAAGGATTATCTCTTTTTTAAAATAAATTTTTATTTCTCCACCTTTTTAATATTGTTAACTTTTCTATCCTTTTACTTCATTTAACGAATTAAAAAGCAACTTCTTTTGCCATGAATTAGCCTCTTGAGAAAACGAAGTGAACGAAAAGGGTGGCATCTTCCCAAAGCGGAATTGGGGTGGAAAAACATTTATCATGCCTTGAGATATATAAAAAATAGTCATGAATAACAGCTAATCTAATAAAAAAAGGGCAGCTGATCTATTGGCAAAAGACAAACGCATAAGGTTTCCACCAGGCTCGTATCAGGCTATATATGATGGTGTCAACTATAGAATAGATCCTGAAAACGATATCGTGGAAATGAGCCAGAGGCTAAACCCCAGGTACAGCCCTGAAAGCAGGGAAGAAGCTATCAATCTTGCAAATAAGCTTGGACCAGAAAAGATTAAAAAAAGAGCCAGGCTATTCTCAATACTTCTTCTTTTCTCAATATTATTATTCCTGTTTTTTATGATTTTCCCTATATATTTCCCTGTACAATCCGAAGGTCTTCTATCAGCCGGAAGATTTCTAACAATTGTCTCAGAAGTAATTTTTCTTTATATGTTTGGTTATTACAGAGCCATGGCAAGTTATTTTACGGATTCTTACTGCGAAAAATGCGGAAAACATTTCGTTTTTGAGGAGTTTCAGGCTCCGCTTGTAAAAGAGGAAAGCAAAATAGATACCTACACAAAAACCTTAACACAATACTGGCATTGTAGAAACTGCGGGTATGAGGATATAAAAATCGAACCTCAACCAGTAAATCATCATCACGAAAAAAAACAAAGTAATTTAAAAGAAGATACCTGCGAGGAATGCGGGAAAGAACATGCAATAGAAGAATACAGGGATATGGACGTACTAAATCGTGCTCTTAGAAAGAAAATCAGGTATTTTAAATGCCGAAACTGCGGCTACCATGAAATTAGACTAAATAAAAGGCTCAGAATAGTTTAACAAAACCGTTGTACAGCGATCGTTGCGCCGGTCGATCACGCTGGATAGGGTTTGGGGATAAGATCGTTAAATCCAAAAGTTAAGCCGAAACCGTTGCGCCGGTTTATCACGCCGTTGCTCGGGGTTTTCGCTCAAGCCTTTTTTGAAAAGGCTTGTGATCAAACTTTTTTCTAAAAAGTTTGCAATCCAAGCTATTTTTTAAAAAGGTTTGCGGTCCAGGCTATTTTTCAAAAAATTGAAGACGGAGCCTCTTAAAAGAGGCTCACTTTTCTAGCTGCCTGGTTTCAGGCCTGTTTCAGAAGCACTTTCATATCTTCTTCAACGGTTGTATTGGGTCTGAGATTGAAGTTTTCAACCAGCACTTTAATCACGTTAGGTGAGAGGAAAGCCGGAAGTGTCGGGCCGAGGGTAATATTTTTTACGCCAAGGCTCAGGAGGGCGAGCAGAACAAGCACGGCTTTTTGTTCGTACCAGGCTATATTATACGAGACCGGCAGGTCGTTTATGTTCTCAAGCCCGAAAGCCTCTGCAAGTTTCTGGGCAATTACCACAAGTGAGTAAGAGTCGTTGCACTGTCCGGCATCGATAACCCTCGGAATTCCTCCGATGTCACCGAGATCGAGTTTATTATATCGGTATTTGGCGCAGCCTGCAGTAAGAATTACGGTATCTTCAGGCAGGGCTTTTGCAAAATCGGTATAGTAAGCTCTTTCTTTATGTCTGCCGTCGCAACCTGCCATAACCACGAATCTGCTTATCTTCCCGGTTTTTACGGCGTCTATAATCTTATCCGCGACCGACAGAGCTGCCTCGTGTGCAAAACCTGCGGTTATAGTTCCGCTTTCGATCGGCTCAGGTGGCTTGCTCGTTTTTGCCTGCTCGATTAGAGGGGAAAAATCTTTAGTACCGTCTTCTTTTTCGTATATGTGGGTAAGCCCTTCAAATCCAACGACACCTGTAGTATAAATCCGATTTTTGTACGACTCTCTTGGCGGGATTATACAGTTTGTAGTCATAAGAATTGGACCGTTAAACTTCTCGAACTCCTCATACTGTTTCCACCATGAATTCCCGTAATTGCCTACGAAGTTATCGTATTTTTTGAAGGCAGGGTAGGCATTTGCAGGCAGCATTTCCCCGTGCGTATAAACATCAATTCCTGTGCCTTTTGTCTGCTCAAGCAACTGTTCCAGATCCCGGAGGTCATGTCCGCTAATGAGAATTCCGGGTCTGTCCCTGACTCCAATATTAACCGCTGTCGGCTCCGGGTTTCCATAGGTTTCTGTGTTTGCTTTATCGAGCAGGGCAAGCACGGATACGCCTTTTTTTCCGCATTCCAGAACCATTCCGAGCAGGGTTTCCATATCCAGGCTGTCGTCCGTAGTCGAGACAAGCCCTTTTTCTATGAACTCATAGATTCCTTCATCCTTATATCCCAGAACATACGCATGGTGAGCATAAGCAGCCAGACCTTTCAGTCCAAAGGTCAGAATCTCCCGGAGAGACCTGATATCCTCGTCCTGCGTGGAGTGAACTGCGATATCAAGGCTTCCTATATTCTCCGGAGTAACCGTAGCCACCGCAGGCAGGGATTTTTCAGCAGCTAGAACTTCAGCTGGCAGTTTTCCTTTGATCTCGTCTCTGAGCTTAAACGCTTTGTTTATAAGAGACTCAAATTCCTGTTTATCAAAATTGGTGTTCGTAAGGGTTGCAAAGTAGCTGTCAAGCACAAATCTGTCGGTTGCTTCTTCATTAACGCCTGCAGCTCTTGCTTTAAGGTTATAGAAAGAGATACTTTTGAGTATATAGAGCAGCCTGTCCTGGAGATCTGCAACTTCTCCTTTTTTACCGCATACCCCATTTTTTGTACAGCCCTTTACATTAAGTGCTTCCTGACACTGGTTACAGAACATTTCTTCACCTCAACCTGTTTGCAATGAAATTCCTGTTTTCTTTATTTAAAAATTATTGGGAATTCTTAAGTTTTTAAAATACTTAATATAGCATCATTTCATGCTGGTATATTTATTATCATAATTTAGTATACAAAATGATATAAACTAATATATACGAAACAGTTTCCAAGTAGGTACCTGTTATTTCTGTAATCTCTACAAGGCTTGTTTTTACTGCATCTTTCTTATCTGGAATTTCGAATTTTATACCACCTTACACCATCTCTATTTAATGCCAGTGCTTACTGACTGTAATTTCAGAACAAGTGCCTATATGTCAACCTATTGTAAACGGAAATCTTTATCTTTGAGTAAACGTTATTCTCCGACACCAGTTTGCATATATTTAATGGTTAACAATAAGATCATTTACCTGCGCTAAAAAACAGCAGGTAGTAACTATATCGATTTCAATAATAATTCAATATTGAGTTCAGCAGCTAATTTTCAGGGCTAAGCTTTACACAGTGAGGGTTCTTTTCATGAGCAGTAAAACCGAATTTCCAAAGATAATGTGCACCCAGCACCCTGACTCGGCATCGAAATATATCGCAACACAGGAAGAACCTGAAGAAGCTATAGAAGCTGCAATGATCTTCGGTTGTGATGAATACATGCCGGATTACGAGGGAAAGGCTACACCTTACCATCAGAATGTCCAGATTGTATCAAAACTTATAGAGGAAACTGGCCTTGTGCCCGGAAAGGACTTTTTCATCACGCCGAGGGCTCCAAGTGCAGTTCAAGAAAACCGGTTCAGGCAACTCATGGTTATGATGTCGATTGCAGAGGCTAATTACAATGCACATGAGTATCCGGACGTCCAGGCAATCAATGAGTTCGTGCATCCCATGACAGACAGTGTCAGGGAAATTCTTGAAGCCCAGCAACATATGATAGATGTAAGTGAACTTGCAAAAAAGGAATTCGGGTTCTCAATGGAAGTACCGCGCATAATTCCTCTTATCGAAGACGCTCCTTCACTGCTACATGCAACAGAACTTGTCGAAAACGCGATACATACCTGGAAAGAACGTTTTGGGGCAGCGCCGGACAGGTTCAGGGTATTTCTGGGCAAATCTGATTCTGCCCTATCTTTCGGGCATGTTGCAAGCACATTATCCTGCAAATACGCAATAAACGGACTCTCCGAGCTAAATTCTGAAATCGACACCCAAATCGGGATTATCTTCGGAGCAGGGACTCTGCCTTTCAGGGGACACCTTGACCTGAAAAACGCAGAAAATTTCTTCAGGGAGTGCCAGGGAATAGAAACCATTACTCTCCAGTCCGCCCTAAGGTACAGCCATAAAAAAGGCGACGCAGAAGCCCTGGTAAATCTTGCAAAGGCAAAACTGCCGGAGATGCCTGAACTCTTTTCAGCCGAGGAAAAAGAAGAAATCGTAAATCTCATAGGGATATTCGGGACAGGATACAGCCGGATTCTCAGGCAGCTAGCTCCCATGATAAACCGGATAGCTGATCTTCTCCCCCAGCATCGAGACCGTCTTATGCATAAAGGAACAGGCGGCTATTCAAGAAATGCTCCTAACATTTCGGGTGTTGTCAAACTCTGTCGTACCGATATAGGAAAAGAGCTTGAAGCCAGCATGCCTGCCGAAAACCTCCATCTTCCCAGGGCGATCAAGTTCACAGGTGCACTTTATTCCATAGGCCTGCCACCGGAATTCATAGGCACAGGACGAGCTCTTCAAGAAGCTCGGAAAAAACTCGGAGAAGCCGCCTGTGAAAATTTACTTACAAAGTATTTTCCTTCACTTGCAGGTGACCTGAATTTTGCATCCGGATACCTTGACCTCAATGTAGCTTCGCGCTTTCTGTCCGAAGCATGCCTGAAAGAAATCCGCAAAGATATTGAGATAATGCGTGAGGTCTTTGACCTTGAAACCAGACCCGAACCCTCATACCGCATCCTGCTGGAAATGATGCAGCCCGACCTTCTCCAGGCAAGAAGTGCAGAGGAGTGCATGGATGAGGAAGTTT
Organism: Methanosarcina flavescens; assembly: GCF_001304615.2. Lineage (NCBI taxonomy): Archaea > Methanobacteriati > Methanobacteriota > Methanomicrobia > Methanosarcinales > Methanosarcinaceae > Methanosarcina > Methanosarcina flavescens. The sequence continues at coordinate 3,182,172 of NZ_CP032683.1, forward strand.
CCCAGCTTGTGTGCTCGACCCTGACCAAAATGGGGAAAATCAGGAAGGCTCTCGGTTAAGGAAAAATCTCCTTAACCCCCTAGAACCTTTTTGGAATTAAACATATAACATATGCCTCCGCCAGCTTGTCTGGCGGCACCTCTCAAAAAGAAGAGAAAATTTGAAGGAAGAATGGAAAGAATCAAAAGTAGAAAAAAGAACTTTAAAAAAGCAATGTTAGAATTTTATAATCCGAATTAAAATCCAGTTCACATCTTCTTTTATCGCATATCAATCCCATTAAAATCGCACATGAGATTTTCGCGGATAGAACTCCCGTCATTCTCAGAACTGCACAGGTAATTCAAATCTTCCAGGTTCGGGTGCTTTTGCTTTTTCTTCTGTGCACTGAGAATTTTCTCAAGCAAAAGATCTGCGACTTTTCGTCGTGCATTCTTCAGCACACCAATCAGGACGAAAATATTCTCATCGGCTTCGATCTCAATAAAGGCAGCTTCAAAAGGAGTAACCCCAAGACTTTCTTTTACGGCTGCGTCAAGGTCTTTGAGATTAAAATTCTTTGCACCCTGGTGGGCATTGAATTTCCCTACTCCTAGGTAGACAGCGTCAGCTCTTCCTCGAATTGTGGCAAACAGGGCTTCTTTATTTCCCACAGGAGCCAGGATTTCAGGAGGAGAACTGGGAGAGCTGTTTTACCCTGAGTAACTGTTTTAGCCATGGAGTCTCAAACCCGCTGATATTATAAATCACATTTCACAAACGCCTTTTGGGATCTCAGATTAAATAACCCGCTAAAACGAAAAAAGTGAAAATTTATATATACAAATGAATAATTCTTAGTAAATAAAATTGGTTGTGACCAGATAACTATCTGAACATGGATTTTACCTGCTTTGTAGTATAGCTCCACAGGATTCCTGATTTCGTTTGAATCTTCTTTTACGCTCCAGTAAACGGATGAAGCTTCGTAAAACGAATAAGTACTGCAGGGATGCAGTATGAATGACCCATAGATTATATGCAGGTGCCAGTCCGGGGTAGACAGACTAATTAATTCTGCAACAGGGCAGCTATACTTGAATATGCATATTTTCTGAAGCTTCATCCAGGATGAGATATGACTCCATTTAAGCTGCTTGAGAGGATTGAGTCCCATTACCTTGATCCCTCAAGAATATACAAAGTTATAAGAAGAAAATACCAAGTTTTACACAGGCATAATATCGCTTACCTCTATGCTGCCAGTCCCTCTTTAAACAGGTTCTCTCACCTGACAATGGAAAAAATAATTCCGACATTTGAAAACTCGGTATCAGGAAAAACGACTTTGCAATTTATGGAGGATAGGGAATGGTAAGTGATGAAGAAATGAGATCCGGGAATATTGTGAATCTCTTCTTGAAATTTGCATTCCCTACTGTTGTAGGAGTCATCATTGCCGGAATTCAGGGAATAATTGACGGTTTCTTTATAGGGAATGCTATCGGAAGCCAGGGGCTTGCAGCAGTCACCCTTGCATATCCGGCTTATATGGCTATAATCGCAATTGGAGTATTTATCGGGATCGGCTCATCCAGTCTAACGGCGTTGCAACTTGGGAAAGAAAATCTCAGCGGAGCACTGAATACAGTACATAATGCTTTTTCCCTGTGCCTTCTTACAGGAGCTATCTTTACAATAGTGGGGCTGGTTTTCTGTAAAACTTCAATCAGCCTACTTGGGACCAGCGGTCCTGCCCTGGATTTTGCCCGCGAGTACCTGAGGATTATTTTTACGGGTTCGGTTTTCATGATTCTGGCAATTGCCCTTGACCCGCTGGTAAGAAACGACGGGAAACCCAAACTCTGTATGAATATCATGATTGCAGGAGTAATTGTAAATCTCGTGCTTGACTACCTTTTTATTATACGTATGGGCATGGGAATGTCAGGTGCCGCTTTTGCAACAATAATCTCCTTTGCCCTCCCGGCATTACTGCTAATACATTATCTGTTTAGCAGTCAGGCAAAACTCAAACTCAGGCTTAAAGCCATGAGATTGAAACTGGAAACTCTGCTCCAGATCCTCAGAGCCGGAATTCCGTCCTTCGTAATGCAGATATCAATTGCTTTTGTGCTTTTTGCACATAATTATATGCTGCTCAGGTACGGTTCCGAACTTGCGGTCTCAGCTTACGGCATTATAGGATATGTTTTCTCAATTTTCTATATGCTTTTCGAAGGAATAGCCCTGGGAGTGCAGCCGATTATAGGCTTCAATTACGGTGCTGGTTACTATGAGAGAGTCTCAAAGACCCTGAAACTTACAATTCTCTCATGTATTCTCGTGGGAGCTCTCGGGTTTGCACTGATCTACCTCTTTCCAGAGAGAGTTATTCAGATTTTCAGCCAGGACGACACCGAACTTCTGGAAGTTACGCTGCGAGGAATGGAGATCTTCATGTTCTCTTTGCTCGTTGAAGGTACTGTGCTCTTCACTGCCATCTACTACCAGTCAATAAACAGGGTCAGAGAGGCACTTCTCATCTATCTGGGAAAAATTTTTGTTTTCCTGCTTCCTCTACTCTTCATCCTGCCGATCTTCTTCGGTCTTGATGGGGTCTGGTTGGCCTCTCCGGTCACAGAGTACCTCATGATGATAGTAGCTCTGGTCATGCTTTCGAAGGAATTTAAGTTTCTCAAGCACAATGCAGTAGAAAATAAACATCCAGCTGGTAAAAATCAGGCGTTACCAGTAATCAGACAGATCGGAAAAACCGAAGTAGAGGAGAATTCCAGGTTTGTTAAATTCAGACCTGCTGAAAAGAAAGACATCTCGTGAGATGCTTCTCAAGGAAATTCCTTTTTTATAATTTTAAAAAAGTTAAAAAGAGGCAAAAATGCCTCTTCATTCTTGCTGTAAAAGCAAAGTTTATAAGGAGAGCCAGTTCATGCTGCTGTTATCTCCACTTTCACTAGAATTCTAGTTTTGAATGTGAGTGGTTACAACTTGTTGAGTCCAGCAATATAACTTACTCGCTTACGGAGTTAACGACTGCTGTAAAGTGCCATCAGCGGAAACCAATTCCTTGAAGCTTATATTGCGCGGAAAGTGCTAAAAACCCATACCTGTTCCGTAAATATTTTTTATTCCTAATAATTTAGGAAGGCACAAGAGAGCCTTTGTGCGCTCCTGATGCTAGATAATTCGAGTCCCAGGTAACGGTTTGACCGGTAAACGAGACCGAATCCGGATTGAAATTTGCAGTGATTTGAGAGGCAATCGGATCAGGAGAATTAAAGCCATCCCTTAAGATTTGCCTCTGAACCGATGCCGTGTAAACGCTGTCCTTAACCGCATGGATAAGGTCAGGATTCTCTTCTGTCCATACATGGTCATTAAAAAACGTTTTCAGTCCCAAGCTTTTTGCATATTCAAGGAGTGTCTTCTGTCCATACATGGTCATTAAAAAACCCAGCCATCAATAACCCCGCCTGTATAGCCAATGCTGAAACTTTAATTCTAGAATATTCGGAAAGTTATTCAAAGGAAGTCTAGATACAAACTTTCGAAAAGTAATATAATTAGGAGTTTTGTTGAAGTCAAGTTTTCCCTTATACTGTTCATTAGGTTAATAGGTCCTATAAAATCAAGATAATCTATACTTACACAAACCTTTAATAAAGTAAGAAGCTGACGTTATGTATTAACACTTTTTGAAAGTTTATAGGAGCTATTTTTGGAGTCAAATGGGCTCCAATATTATCTTTGCCAGAGATTCCTTTGCATAGCAATGCAGCAGAGTTAGTAGCAAAAGTAAGGAAAAAGTGTCAACCTTTAATCCATGATAGATAAAGGGACAAAAACAAAAGACAAATTTATGACAATGTTCAGACAACAAAAACTGGTTATAAGCGCATATGAACTACATCTTTATAAAGTGAGCAGTACATTTGAGATGCAATTTCTAAATCAATCACAGAAAAAAGTGCATTGAATTGAAAGTGGAAGAGCTTTCCACTCGATGATGAGGATATATAGTCTATGACGGGATCTGCAAGAGAAAAAAGAATTGATATTCTCAACTTTAAACGTGCACTTTCGCTTGTCTGGCAAAGTGCACCTGGATGGACGCTAATAAGTGCCTTTTTAGTAGTGTTGCAAGGTGCTCTGCCACTGGCTTCTCTTTATCTTATGAAATTGATAGTGGATTCTATAACGACTGGTATCTCCTCATCCAATAAAGAGGCTGCCTTTGGACATATCATGTTCCTTATCTTCCTAGCAGCTGCGGCGTCATTTTTAACTGTCTTAAACAGTGCAGTTTTAAATATAGTTAGTGAAGCACAGGCAGCTTTGGTTTCAGACAATATCCTTGATCTACTTCATGACAAATCAATTGAAGCTGACCTAGAATATTATGAGAATCCTAAGTATTACGATACACTCTATAGAGCTCAAAATGATGCTCCTTTCAGACCAACAAGAATAGTTAACAGCATTTTCCAGGTATGCCAAAATGGTATATCCTTAGTAATTATATTCGGATTGATTACTTCTTTTAGCTGGATTGTAGCTGCATCTCTAACAATTGCAGCCATACCAGTAGCCTTTGTTCGTTTGATATACTCAAACAAAGTTTATGAATGGCAATGTTCTTGTACGGCAAAGGAACGAAAAGTATGGTATTTTCACTGGCTGCTTACCAGTAATAGTAGTGCAAAGGAAATCAAACTGTTTAATCTTGGGCCTTTGTTCACGAAAAGGTACCATAACCTACGTAAGAAGCTTCGAAGGGAACGATTAACCATAACAGCTAAACAATCTGTAGCAGATCTGGCTGCCCAAACTGTTAGTATTGTAACTGTTTTTGTAAGTTTCATATTTATCGCTATGAGAGCTTTTCAGGGAAATATAACTCTTGGTGACTTAGTAATGTACTTTGGAGCTTTGCAACAGGGCTATTCATTTCTTTCTAATTTCCTAAACGGTTTTGCAGATCTTTATGAGGACAACCTCTTTATGACAACACTTTATAAATTTTTAGATCTAAAGCCTGCTTTGAAAAAATCATCAAATACAATACCAGTACCTGAGAAGATTAAAGATGGAATCTCCTTCGAAAATGTTGGATTTAGCTATCCTAACCAAAAAACCAAAGTCCTGAAAGACATCAACCTGCACATAAGTGCTGGAAAGACCATAGCTCTTGTTGGAAACAATGGATCGGGAAAAACTACATTGATAAAACTTCTCTGCAGATTCTATGATCCGACTGAAGGAAGGATACTGATTGACGGAATCGACCTCCGCGATTTCAAAATACTCGATTTACGAAAAGAAATTAGTGTCGTCTTTCAGGATTATATACACTACAATTTAACTGCTAGAGAAAATATTTGGTTTGGTGATATAAATAAGCCTGTTGATGAAAAGAATATCCTGCAAGCAGCGGAGTGTTCAGGAGCAGATCGTATTATTGAACAGCTTGATAATAGTTACGAGACAATCCTGGGAAAGTGGCTTGAGGATGGCACAGAATTGAGTATTGGGGAATGGCAGAAAATTGCTCTTGCCAGGGCTTTTTTCCGGGACTCCCAGATAATAGTTCTAGACGAGCCTACAAGCTCATTAGATCCGAAGGCTGAAGACGAAGTTTTCAAAAAATTTCAGCAGATTGCTGCAGGTCGAACTGCTATAATAATAAGTCACAGACTCTCAACAGTGAAAATGGCGGATTCCATATATTTCATGAAAGAGGGAAGGATCCTGGAAAGTGGTACTCATGATGAATTGATGGCTCTTGATGGTGAGTATGCACAACTTTTTAGGATTCAATCAAAACATTATAACTAAAGAAAAAAGATCTAAGATTAAGTTCTAATTTATGTTTAGTCATGTTACATTTTGCTTTTTTTCAGGATAGCAGCAGTAAAGGTTTTCAAATTTAGAATTAGTTGTAAAATAACAACTTCCCCTGCATCCACCTCGGCAAATGGCTCCTTTATCACAATCTTTACAACTGCCTGTCAGCATACTAACATCAAAATTTCTGTTGTAAGCAAAATTGCCTTCTTTAAACCAGATTTCGGATAAGGATTCTTCACGCAAATTGCCTTCAATAAACTCATCTGAGTACAGGGATTCACAACCTTTTACATTGCCTATACTATCTATTCCCACTACTCGCAAGCCCGCCTGGCATCCTGACCATTCACAAACTGTCCCTGGCGGACCCCTCAAATATGGTTCATTTTCATCAAAGTATCCGATGTCATCTCCTGCATAGATCGCGATCTTCTTTTCTTCACGCTTTTCTCTAATAAACTTGGTAATCAGCGGCACCTTAGCTGGGTCCAGGATAAGATTCCTTTTATCAGCCATATTTCCCATTGGATTAACTATCTGTATCTGCCAGGCCTTTATGCCCTTCTCCACAAGTAACTCATACATTGGCCATAAATCCTCAAAATTACTATCAACCAGACTGGTTACAACAGCCACAGGTATTTTTTCTCTTTTGAAGATATCAAAAGCTTCCATCACTTTTTCGAATGATGTGTTTACATTTCTCATATTATTATGATTGCTTTCCATTCCATCGAGAGAAATTCCCACATTAGTTAATTTGGCGTATTTGATCTGGGCAATTTGTTCATCTCCAAGTAAAAAGCCATTGGTAATAATATTAACATGAAGACCATTTTCAGATAATTTTCTGGCTATTTTTTCCCATCCCTTGTACAGAAAAACTTCTCCTCCAATGAAAGTTACCTGTTCGCATCCAAGTTCTATTAGCTGTTCGGCGACGTTAAGACATTCATCAACTGTGAGTTCTCTTCCTCTGGCTTTTCCTGCCATAGAGCCGCAGTGTTTGCAATTCATATTACATTTTAGCGTAAGTTCCCATACACAGAATTGAGGTATGTATTCAATTTGATTCATTTGTATTACTCCGTATAAAATGAGAATCTGGCAAAAGATAGATTTGAACATCAGGATGCTACATTAATTTAGGGAGGAATGCATTAATTTAGAGGTCAAATTTTAAATATAGTATGACTTACACAGTTGAAGTGTAAAATCAAGTACAATGTATTCTGCAATTAAAAATATACCATTTAACCAGTTATGAGTTTTTTATTGATTTTTCGGTTAAGCTGTGTAAGTCCTTTAAAGATCTCTTAAAGAAATATGAACTAAACTTTCTATAATCTTATTTCTTTCTTCATATTTCAATTACTTCACTTGGTATCCTCGACTACGATCACCCCGTACATGGGCACTATAGGTGGTACTGGTACTACCCCGTATTTCAGCACAGGACATGGTTTTTTCTTTCGTCTGTTTCTGTCAAATTGACACCAAGCAATGTTCATTTCATCAATTGTTCCGTCTGTCATCTCTTCACCACTCCATCTAATTTTTTTATTCTTTCAAAATGTAATTAATTAATAGTTTTTCTATAATTTAAAAACCTTAAAATCATAAAGGTACAATTTTATCATACTTGTTTTTGATATTTTATCACTTGTTTTTGCTCCGATTTTACCTCTTGTTTTTGCTTCAATTTTACCGAGACTACTTCCTTATTTTCCTTTAGTTTAACTTTTACTACAGCAGACTGTTTTTGATTAATTGTTCCATCCGATGTTTGTGCAGCATGCTGTAGTTGGTAAAGGTCAACATTCACACCATTTTCTATCTTTGATATGCCAAAACCTTGTTCAGAGCTAGTGTCTATTTCATTATCGCCGTTATTCGACCACGAATCAACCTGTTGTTCTTCATCCAACCTTGCAACTACTTTTTTTATATTACCATCTTTATCATAAACAACTTTTAAATTATTTTTACTGGCTTGATTTATCTCTCCGTTATCCGTTTGGGCAATCTGAACCTGACCAGAAATATAATTAACTCCATCGCGAGTAACGTTTAATGAGGCTGCTTGAACTTGATCCGCTGAAGATCCAGCTACAGCAGTACCGATACATGTCACCATTAATAATACACATATGAACAGCGAAAATATTTTATTAAAGACTGATTTATCTAATATTTCTTATCCCCCCTTGTGTTTAAAAAAACAAAAATACACTCCTGAATAGTATAGCATTATAATTCAGCTTCACTTAGAAGTAAAGTGTCCACTAAGAGTTTGATCGGAATATACATATGCGGAATTACCAGATGCAGAAGCCTGCGTAACACCTAAAGCAGCCATTCCATTCTTAAGTATTTCCGCCTGTGTATACGCAACTGCACTCGCAGATGAGGGCTTATCTACAGAACTTGCAGTTGCGTATACATAATTGGATACGCTTACAGTACCACGGATAACCTTATCTTTCTTAGGGGCTGCACTTGCTCCTGATACCAGCACTGTGAGAAGAATACACAGCACCAAACCCACTGCTATTAATTTTCTCATTTCGCCACACTCCTATGTTTACTTTAAATATTTGACAAATTTTTGTCATGTATTAATAGACGACCAATGCTTATGGAGTCGTCAAAATTATCATTATTTTCCCCACTAATCCATGAAATTCTTCTTTCCGAAGCTATCAAGCCAGCCGAAAGGGCAGTTCACATTACATCATTTATAGTTCACATTACATCATTTATTTTTGTTGCATGTGCATTATGCCTATCACTTTATCCTTTGGTGTAGATATGATTTTTAAGAAGGCTCTTTGCTCCTGGTAGATATCCCCATCCGACGCTTGACTTTGGCTTAACTTAATTTCCCCACTATCGTCTGTATTAATTGTCTTAACTAAATTTGAGTTTGGTTCCGCAATTGAATTTTTATTATTACTGTCATCCGTAGATGGGACATCAACGCTTTGGATTTCGCTCGCTCTTACAGTTGTGATTTCCACCCCACTTTGAGGGTTAACGAATACTTCTTCACTACCCTGCTGGGCTTGAGTTATTATTCCATCTCCAGATAATATCTCAGCAGATTGTTGCTGATCAACATTATAGCTAATCTTGCCATCATTAACGATCACTTCACCTGTTTGAGACTGATCAGCTGAAGACAAAGCTGAAGCACTATTAATAGAAGTTATCATTAGTGCTGCGCATATCAACAGAAAAGTAATACTTTTAAAAGTCAAACTTGTAAATATATTCACTTTTACCCCTCCATTTAAAAGTGAACTACACTCCCAGAGAATACAGCTTATTGTTTATACTCCGAAGCAACGCTAATAAGCCCACTAGCCCTACCATCTATCCAGAGCCACATGAAAATACCAAGATTTGCATTTTTCATATTGATCTGCTGTAATGATCAAAATCCCTAGTAATAAAAAAATGGCTCTGTTCATAGTGGCATTTTTTTTATATAAAAAGATATTCATATATTAAAAAACTATACAGTTTGAAACTTGATTTTTCTCTTCCCTTACGGTCATTCAGAAGACTGCCAGGGAAAAAAACATTTTATATTTTTTTGTTAAAAGAGTATAGAAGGTGGTCGATGATGTGAACTTAAAGTACAAAAACATAACATTTTACATTTTGATTTAAATCTAAATCTTGGACAGTTGAAGGTCAAATAACATTGATTTTTCAGCTCAATTATATAAATCTATGATTATTTTTATACCTTTTATAATATCAATTATGAAACCCTTTATATTATAATAGTCCTATTATATTGATATTTATCGTTTTAGGCTATATTAATTTTAATGTTTCTTTTATATTCAAAGAGATATATAAAAAGGATAAATTTATATATTTTAGTCGAATCCTAAGTATTGTGACTTATTCCAGCACAACTATGGTGGAAGGGGATGCTAGCTCAGAGTATGCTGAGCACATTTTGCATACGTCTCAGCCTATGGTTGTGAGGGACATTTTATACAATATTAAGTCACAAGTACTGTAAACTAGTACGGGGTATAAGTACTGTAAACTAGTACGGGGTATAGTTAGATATTACAGTATTGTAAATTTGTATGGGTATAGTTTAATCATCACAGCAGAACTACGGGGTAATTAATTAGTGGGTAATAATTAGTGTTTGATAGCTACCACTATCAATGGATCCCACTAATTAGTAATTAATTAGTGGGTAATAATTAGTGTTTGATAGCTACCACTATCAATGGATCCCACTAATTAGTGTTTGATAGCTACCACTATCATTAGATCCCACTAATTAGTGCTACAAAGGTACCTCTAGATTTGTTTGTGATGATATATATGTTTAACTTAGGTTTAGGAAGAGGTGAATAAATGAGAAAACTAATTGGAATATTAATTGCACTGTGTCTCCTCACAGCGTTTGTATCAACAGCCTCAGCTGGGGGCTGTAAGCCAGGTGAAAATTGTTTTGATACAAAGATAAAGAATGTTGATAATGGTCTAGCAAAGTCTACACCAATCAAACTTATCGTTGGCGCTAGCGATTCTGAAGCAGAAGCAGAAGCAGAAGGTGACTGCCCACAAGCATATGCAGAAACTGGCGCTGGTCAGCTTGAAACCGGTACCTTTGCTTACGGCATAGCACAAGCAGATGGATACAAGGCTGAAGCCGAAGCCGAATCAGAAAGCAAAGCATTCTCCGTATTTACTGCTAACAAGAAGAAGTACTAATTAAATCTGCATAGGAATTAGTATTGAAAAATACTAATTCCTTTTTTTGAGAGTTTAAAAAACTGTAATAACAGGTCATTTGCCCCGAAGATAAAAACACTGATGATCTTGTTTCTTTTTATAGATATTTATCGTTGCCGAAAATTGTTCAGAAATTAAAGTAATCCCACCGTTAAGGCGATCTCAATATCCATAAAGAAAAGTCATCCTACGAAATATTCAGCGAAGATGGAACGAAACAACTTTTGGTCAAAAATTAAAATCTATAATTAAAAAAGCAATAATTTCATATTATTAAGTAACTGTTGGATAGTCTTCTTAGCTTACTGGCAGTTCTTCTGTTATGCAGTACGTATCAAAAAATCAGTAAAAGAGCTGAAAAGAATGAACTGGAAAAAAAGTTTAATACTTATACTGGTTTTGATCTGTATTCCAGTCGCTGCAATCTCGCTTAATAGTGAAACCACATCACAGAATGGAGATGCTTCTGCGGCTTCAAAAGCTACAAGTCAAGCTACAATAAGCGATGAAGACATTTCTATGGCCTCAACACAGGATGAAGATGTCTCTGTGCCTTCAAAAGCTGCAAATCAAGCTATAATAAGCGATGGAGACGTTTCTAGGACACCAACACAGGATGGAGATGTTTCTGTGGCTTCAAAAGCTGCAAGTCAGGCTATAATAAGCAGCGGTGGAGACGTTTCTATGGTCTCAAAATCCACAAGTGAGGTCACTGTAAAACAGGGAGAAAGTTATACTGTTTCTCTAAAAGAAGATACGTCTACGGGCTATAATTGGAAAGTGACTCATTCAGATGGGCTCAAACTTCTATCTGACACGAACTCTGATGGAGAAAGGGAATTAAAGTTTCTTGCAGCTCAAAAAGGAAAACAAACAATAAAAGCGGAATACTACAAATCTGGAGAGGAAAGCCTAAAACTCACTTCTGAGTTTGTATTAAATGTAGTTTAATGCACATAGGATTGTGTACCGAGGACAGATATATGTTATAAAGATATAAAGGCAGCAGTTACGATTTTACGAGGAAATTAAAATTATTATAAATCCAGATTGTCCTTCCTGATCATCGGAATCTGACTGCGCACGCTAATTATCGATCTACTTCGAAAAGGCTAGTAACCATATATTAGATGGAAATATTAAGAAATTCTTTCGCTTCTTTTTCCAGAGATTTATATCTATTACCTGAGTTTATAAGAGAAATATGGGGTTTTCATGAAAAGAGGCTCTAACATAATAATCGTACTATTTTTTATATACCTGTCAATTCTCCTTGTTCCTGTCGTCTCTGCAGACCCAAATCCAGTTATAGTACAATATTTTCATCAAAAAGGCTGCCATTATTGCGAGATGACCGACCCTATTGTTGATAAAATTAAAGCTCAATACGAAAATGATGATGTTGTTATAATTGATATAAACACCAGCACCCCCGATGGTTTATATCAGTGGAATAAATATGGATTTGAAGGAATTCCAGCTATCGTGATAAACAATGAAACAAAGCTTTTCGGCGATGGAGAAATTACTGAAGAAAAACTGAGAACCACAATCGACGGGTATCTTGCAAAAAGTAGAGAAGAAACTGAACATACGACAGAGAACGCAACTGAAAACAAACGGGATAGTGAATATATAAATACGAATCTGAATTTACCAGTTGCTTATTCGCTCGGTCTTTTTGCAGGTTTTTCACCCTGTCTGATGGCCATACTGGGGTTTCTATTAAGCTTTACTGCAGGAACAAGCAATAGCACAAAAAATAGCATGATGCGTGCAACAGTATTTGGATTAGGACTGGTGACTTCTTACATAGTTCTGGGTCTGTGTTTGCTCTCTTTCAGAAAGTCAATTCCCAGTTTGGAAGGCTTTTCTTATGTTGCAGGAATAATCATAATTCTCATTGGATTAAACCTATTGGGGATTTTTAATTCACCTGTTGTTATGGATAATTATTTTCAAAACTCGGCTAGGAAATATGTAGGTACTTTGAGTGGAGTTTTCTTCCTTGGAGTACTATTCTCTTTTGTAAAAGTTCCCTGTACTGCTCCGATGCTTCTTGTACTGATCAGCAAAACCATAACAAATGGAACAGTTAGCAACCTGACCATGTTATTTGCTTTCAGCGCTGGAGTATTGACCCCTTTTATAGGAGTTGGCTTGTTAGGAGGCTATACTCTATCTAAACAAATTCGTTCATACAGGATGTACATAAAAAAAGTTAGTGGAATTGCACTTGTATTAATTGGTCTATGGATGATTTTTTAACTAATTTTTAAAAAACACTCATGAATTTACTCTACTTTTACAATAACATATTAGGATTTACCTGCAGGAAAAGAAGCAGCTTATCTTGATCAATTAGAAGCAGCTTATCTTGATCAATTCCTTCGTTTCATGATTCTTCAGAAACCTGTCTCAAGAATGCCTTTTTTAATTTAATTTTATTAGAATTTTAAAACGTTTTACTCAGAAGAAGAAAAGATAAGAGTAAATGCTATGAATACGATCGGGTTTACAAATTCTTAATTAAGTTGCCATTATTCTTAACAAACAGATGTATCATATAACTTACGAAAAATATATTTACTTTAAGAGAGTAGGTTCAACATTAGAAATCTTAATCCTGAAACTTTAATCCTATAAGAAAAGAGGATATCGGATTCTGATGAAACAAAACGGCAGTATGCGGGAAAAAGCCCTTAAAATAGAAAAGCTTGTGAGCTTTCTTTTGCCAGCGGTTATATTTTCCCTGGCTTTGTGGACTCTGGATAGACAGGTGCGTCACTTACACTCAATGTATATCATCAAAAATATTACCATCACTCCACTGAGCCATATAGAGCTTGCCTTTTTTTTAACTTTTTTGAGTTACCTTGCCTTAACAGGCTACGATTATCTGGCAGTCCGTCATATCAACCACCCTATGCCTTATAAACAGACAGCTCGGGCTTCATTTATCAGCATGTCCATAAGTTATAGTATTGGCTTTAATATCCTGACAGGAAGTTCTTTGCGATACAGATTTTATTCAAGAAATGGACTGGGTTTGCGCGAGATATGTGAGATCATAGTTTTCTGTATTCTCACCTTCTGGCTCGGCTTCTGTTTTGTCGGAGGCTTGCTCTTCACATTCTACCCTGTGAATCTGCCGGATTATATACTCAGGAATCCTGTCTCTTTAAACTTAATTGGAATTTTACTTCTGCTGTCCGTTGCTGTTTATTTCTTTTTCTCGTTCAGGAAGTGGAATTTCAGAATAGGGGAGTACCAGATAAGGGTTCCCGAACCAAAAATAGCTTTTTTCCAGCTTGTTTTATCCTCAGTAGATTATCTGCTTTCTGGAAGCATTATCTATTTCCTTTTGCCCTCAAGCCCACACCTTACCATGCTTCACGTACTTGTATTTTTTGCACTGGCTCAAATCATAGGTCTGATAAGCACTGTCCCTGGAGGGCTCGGAGTTTTTGAGACTCTGATGCTGTTTATGCTAGAACCATATTTCGGCACGGTTGATATAATAAGACCGCTTCTTCTCTTCAGGGCAATTTATTACTTCGTACCTTTCCTGTTTGGATTCCTAGCTCTTATATTGTATGAATATGAAGAGAGAGAAGAATTCCTGAAAAAAATCGGAAAAGCTACCTATTCCAGCCTGTCACAGGTAGTACCTCAGATTTTTTCTATTCTTGTCTTTCTTGGAGGTGTTTCTCTCCTCTTTTCCGGAGCTCTGCCTTCAAATCCCAGATACCTGCATGACCTCACTTACATAGTTCCCTTTCCCCTGATAGAATTTTCCAGGTTTTTCGGAAGCATTATGGGTGTATTGCTCCTTCTCCTGGCAAACGGTCTCTGGAAAAGAATTGACGGAGCTTATATTCTCTCACTTGCTGTGCTTTTGATGGGCGGAATTTTTGCCCTCCTGAAAGACTTTGATTATCATGAAGCGTCTGTTCTTTTTACCCTGTTTTTCTTTTTGCTCCCCTGCAGGAAATACTTTTACAGAAAGTCCTCACTTATGCACCAGTCATTTAGCAGCAAGAACATAATTGCTATAATCCTGGTGCTTGTAAGCTTTGTCTGGCTTGGACTTTTCTCATACCGGAATGTGGAATACTCAAACGAGCTCTGGTGGCAGTTTGGAATTAATTCCCAGGCATCCAGCTTTTTAAGGGCAACAGTTGGAACTTTCTTCCTGCTGCTGGTTTTAGGGATAGCTAAAATGCTGAGCCCCTTTTCCAGGGATATTCATATGCCAGGGGAAGAAGAAATGAAACTTGCAAAAACAATTATTAACCAGAGCAAGGAAACTGCTGGAAACCTGGCGCTTACTGGAGACAAATACTTGCTTTTCGACGATGAAAAGCAGGCATTTTTAATGTATGGAATTTACGGAAAGACCTGGGTTGCAATGGGAGACATTGTAGGAACCAGCAAACGGGCAAAAGAGCTGATCTGGGACTTTTATGAGATGAGTAGACTGAACCAGGGCAGGGCTGCTTTTTATGAGGTAAGTGAAAAGTATATTCCTGTGTATCTTGACCTCGGCATGACCCTGATAAAAATCGGGGAGGAAGCAAAAGTTCCCATTGAGACCTTTACCCTGGAAGGAAGTGCAGGAAAAGATTTCCGCTATACTGTGCGAAATGTGGAAAAAAAGGGATACAGGTTTGAAATTGTCTCCGGAGAAGAGGTTCTCCGCCTTATGCCCGAACTCCGACGTATCTCAGATGCCTGGCTGCAAATGAAAGCAGGAAAAGAAAAGCGATTTTCAATTGGGTTTTTTGACGAAAAATATCTGAGCAACTTCCCGATTGCCCTTGTGAGAAACGACTCCGAGATAGTTGCTTTTGCAAACATATGGACTGGAGCAGAAAAGGAAGAAATCAGTGTCGACCTCATGCGCTACGGTCCCAATGCCCCGTACAGAACAATGGAATACCTTTTTATCAAGCTAATGCTCTGGGGAAAAGAAATGGGGTACAAACACTTTTCTCTCGGGATGGCTCCTCTCTCAGGGCTTGAGAATCGACAATTTGCTCCTATCTGGCATAAAATAGGGTCTTTAATTTTTTCCCACGGAGAACACTTTTATAACTATAGGGGAGTAAGGGAGTTTAAAGAGAAATTCAATCCTGTCTGGAGCCCGAGATATATCGCACTCCCGAAAGGATTCAAACAGGGCCTGGTTTTAAAAGATATAGCAGCCCTGATCTCAGGAGGAGTAAAAGGGATTTTCACAAAGGAAAATAAGCGAGCAATAAGCCATAGAGGGCATCAAACTCCGGAAAAAGTGCCTGAATGATACCTTAATCTTTTGCCAGCAGGGATTTTTTAACTGTCTGCCGGCTGTATTTCAGGATTAGTGAGTGACCAAAAATTATATTGCTCACTCAAAGTGCGAGATTCAAAGAAATTTTGAGCTTTGAAGTCTGTTTATTAGATATCAAGTGGATTCTATTCGAATGCCGTGTGTCATGCATTCCATGATAAGGGGGAAGTAGGGTAGGGGGCTTTTTGCATACCATATTCCTGACACCCGGATATACTCGTTGCTTCAAATATCCTCAAATGGAGGTCAATTTAGACGCAAATAGTGGAAACTATGAAATTAAAAATAGTTATGGAAGTCCTAGTAAACCAGTTTCATCTCAAAGGTTGGCACTGGTGTGGAGTTCCTCACCCCTCACCGCAGCAAAGCTATGATAACAGTGATGCAGATAAGAATAACTTCCATATGATGCATATCGTCTGTCATATTACACCTCCGATATTAGATTTCATAATACCTGGTAACTAATACCAAGACATTGACTGATATTAGTCAATGATTTGGTATGCGTACTCAGCCGCTCGGCCTTAGATATTTTAAATCCATATCATCATAAGGAAGTTTTTTGAGATTCACTCTCACACCAGAGCTACTAAAGAATACTTTTTTAACGTACAAATATATTTCGAAAATGTTTGACAGATTTACAGCTTACTTTCCCATGGAACTTTTTCGATCTCTCCTATCGATTTCGCTGTTAAACGATTACGATATGTTCCTGAGTACTCGAACTCTTTAAGTAAAGAGAGTTCGAGATACCACAGTTCCAGATTGTATGCATCATAAATAGCCGAGTCAAAGTCCAAACTATCATATCTCTTTTTGGGGTGCACTAGATAATTACGAATTCCATTAAAAGCACTGGGTGCGTCAGTCCATTTTGAATCTTCCAATTGTTTCATAGATTTTTCCAATTGTTTCATAGATTTTACCTTATTAATATCTTCTGCTAACGTTTTTAGTATAGAAGTGTTTTCAGTAAGATCTACAAGAATATTCAAATCATGAAAAAGACATCTCAGCTTCTTTGAGGTATTACTCCTTTTAATTGGATTTGCCTTAAAGTGCTCAAAAGATAACCTCTCAAGTGCAGATTGAGCCAAAATAGTCCCAACTTGAAATCTCGAAGTATTAGCGAGTATATAATACATAACCGTTTGAAGATTGTCATTCCATTTGTTCATAAAACCAGGGAAGAGACTTTCAAGTTGCTCTGAATGATGCTCATCAAACCATGAACTATGTGGACGAGGACAACATTCCATGAGTGATGACCATGATTCCCATACTCGATCTGAGGAATTAAAACCCACTGCACATACAGGATTACACCAGACTCCTTTTGTAAACGAGAAAAAGTAATATAGCGCATGAAGCATGTCTCTAGCTTCTTTACCAGAAATAGGAGTATCATATTTTTTACTCAAACAACCTACATGTGTTAGACCGTAGCCACCTTCACTTCTTAATTTATTGAATGTGTTATCTGAATCTGCTAAAGATTTCAGCTCTACTACCCAGTTATCTGCTTCTAACTTGACATTTTTAGAATAACTACCTTTGTTTGCAATTATTTTTTTAAAGTTAAATAAATGAAAAATGATATATTGCATCTGAGTGTTGTCATCTCCAAATCCGACTATTGGCTCAGAAAATGGAGAAAATATTAGTGAGAGTTCTTCTGGATTTGACAAGTGACAAGTTGTTACGTATACTTTAATTTGCTTTTTATGATTCTTTAACTCTAAAGAAAAGAACTTATCTGATGCAAGCATCCAAGCTAATTCTACTCTTTCAGAGTTATCTAATTCTTCTATATTGGTGATATGCACACGAATTCGAGGTCGTGGAACTAGATCGAGACGAATTTCCGCATTTACAGTAGATAAAACAATCTCATCACTATCCTTAATCAATACTTTGTCCTTTGCAATGACCGTTGACTGATTCGGCTCACCGAAAGGAAAAAGAGGAACAAACTGATCTTTATTATTCATAATAGTACCTGATTATAATATATTAGATTCTTAAATAGTTTGAGTAATATATTCATCATATTTATCAGAGGTCTTAATATAAATATTCTTTGACAGTTTAGATGTAATACACTGTCTTATATCTCGTTTTCATATTCGCTATTTATTACACTATTTGAAAGGCAGAGCAGTCATAAAACATAGTTACTGGTGACTCCAACTGAGGATATAGTCTAAAATAAATATTTGGAAATACTACCAAAGCTGGCAATATCTTCTCAAAGCAAGCAGTACATATTTAAAACTTGATCTAGAAAAACAGCAGACTAAACATGAGGTAACTTCTGGGAAAAAGGAGAATAAATTACGTGAAGTTTCTAACAAATTTACGAATAAACGTCATTTTCTTTTAAATATAATATTTGAACAGATACATAAATACAAAGGTTTTAATATATGTTATTTCTTTAACTATTTGTTTCTAAACTCTCTTTCTTACAAGCCATGTTTAAATTTAAAAAATTTTGGTTCAAAAATAGGGTCATATGAGGCTATTTGGAAAATATTATAAGGTTGAAAATAAAAACGTAGCGATTAAAAAGACGACAAACTGATGTTAAAAATTGATGGTGTTCGCTCATGAATTTACAGGAACAAATCGAAGAGTTTAATAAGAGACCAAATGCCAAATATGCATATATAGGTTTAATAATTGCCGTCCTATTTACTATTGCAGCAATAGCAGATCCCCAAGCTACAATAGGAATGTTTTTTTCAATTATCTCACTGTTATTTTATTTATTAGTATGTTATTTTATCTTTAAATTTTGTTTCAGAAGCCAAAAACAACAACAGCAGCAACAAGTCGTAATAAACAATTCAAATAAAAAAGCGCGAGTTTGTCCTAAATGTGGATTACAAAATGATATCGACAGTAAGTTTTGCTCGGATTGTGGTTATGAATTTAAAATCGGCAAAAGTGAATAAGTATTTAAAATCTATCAATATTTGGTTGAGACAGTCCAATCTGTGTCACTCAAAACCTGATAGATGCTTTGTTTATAAGAATAGACATTTGCCACTATGTGCACGATGCACAGGAATTATTTTAGGAGGATTAATTTATCTCATATCTTCCAAGCTATTTTTTTTTATTTTACCTATAAATCCAACATATTTAAATTATAAACTATGTTTTGTCTTAGCAATACCTATGGTTATAGACGGTGGATTACAGTACTTGGGATATAAACAAAGTACTAATAATCGTAGGTTTGCAACTGGATTTTTATTTGGAATAGGATCAGTTATATTTTGCTTAAACATTACAGAGTGGTTTTTCTTACAACTGAATGCATAATATATTATCTCGAAACTATGCTTGCTGTACAAATATTCAGAGGCCGCTTAAGGAATAAATTTTGACATTTATTTATATTAAAGAGTCAATATTTTTTTCAGTGTTCTAAAAAGTGTTCTGTGAGCAGTAATTGATCTTAATTAGGTTTAGAGTGGACTTAATTGGGCTATTAGCGGCTGAACACTCTTTAAATCATTTTCTCAAACCTATCCAGCACTAAAAACATAAATTCCTTTGTGCCAACCAGATATTCTCGCTGCCCGAGCATTTCTTGCTTTTTCTGCACAAACGGTCCCTCCGCCAGCCCTTCCCCAAATCGCTCAATCAAAGACCGAATTCTTTCTTCATTCACCTCGGGATGAAACTGAAGCGCCACAACCCTTCCGTTATAAATGAATCCCTGGTTCTTGCAGCCCTCGCTTTCAAAAAGGTGAACAGCTCCTGCCGGCAGGTCAAAAGTCCTGCTGTGCCAGTGAAAAACCGTAATCCTTTCCGACAGCCCCTCAAGAAATTCTGGTTTATTTTTGCCGCCGGATGCCCTTACAGGAAACCATCCCATCTCCATATGCGGGTTTTCATAAACGCGGGCGCCGAGGATGTCAGCAAGCAATTGCGCACCAAGGCAGATTCCAAGTATCGGTTTTCCAGTGTCAACTGCCTGCTTGATAAATGCTTTTTCATCCCTCAGCCAGGGATTTTCTTCATAATCGTAGATTCCCATTGGACCACCCATGATGATAAGAAGATCAAAAGAATCAAGTTCCGGGGGACTTTTTGCCTCGTAAAAACGGGTTGACTCAAGCCTGTGTCCTTTGATTCTTGCATATTCTTCAATGGTGCCCAGGGTGTTTATGGGAGAGTGCTGGAGAACGTGGATTTTCATACAAGATCAGTTTGTAATTTCAAGATTAAATACTACCCTTAATTCATTGAGAATTTCATATATTACTGACAGTTCAATCGAAGAAGCTTTGCCCTCTTTTTCTTTATCAAAGGACATTAATTTTTACCAATCTTTTTTAAAATTAAAAATGTTCAATACAGGGATTTGGCTGAAATAAACTTATATTTCAGGATGAAGTTATAAAGATGATCACAATGAACTCTGATATTTTAATACGCAGTTTCATAATAGCCTGTTTAATAACACTTATAACAGTACTTATAGAAGCCGCTTATTACGGATTGCAGCCTGAAAACGCCTATTTAGCCAGCGACGTTGGTTATTCTGTTACCAGTCCTTTTGTGAATAATTATTCAGACTTAACAAGCCCTGTAAACCGGATAATCCTTGGTATAATATTCATCTCTACTTTTGTAATATCTTTAAAGGAGATATCTAAGAGAGCTAAAAAAGAAAAACCATGCAAAAGATATTACTGAAATCCCGACAAGGATGCAATGCATAAAATCTGACAAAAAGATATTCCTTCCTAAATCAGATTTAAGAATCATCTCTACACCTGTGTAGAGATCTCCGATTTATGTAAAGATACCTGATAAACATTTAGTGTCTCTAATAATACATCTGGTATACAAAGATACAGTTATTTTGTTCTTTAGCTTTTATTTAGCAGTTCCAGGGATAACTCAGAGTGGAAACAAATTTCTTTCAGCAGTCGTCCGTACCACAGATTATGGAAATATATAATGATCTGCAGCCAATCTATTCTTAAATAACATTTAAAGGGCTTAAAACAGATTTTTGACTTTTTCCGTTATTTTTCTCTCTTATTCAGTTAATTTAAATAATATTAGAGCTTTATTTAATTCGGGGAATATAAAACTACAATCCTATGAAACAATGGTTGAGGGATGCATTAAACGTTAAGGTACTGCATTTTTCCACCGCGTTTCCTGTCATAATTCATGAGTCTCATTTGATTGAACTCTAATTTGGGAGAAGCTGTATACCAGCGCACGGGAACTCAGGTTAATAGTGAAAAGTATGATCTTTTCAAGCTTTTTGTCAGTGAATGCCTGAAAAAGTTTTAATAAGAGAATTTTCACAAAATAAAAAACTCACAGCTAAAGCTATGGAAAGCATATTAAAAGCTCTCAAAACCTGATCCGGCAATCGAGAATTTACGCCTAACTATCAGACTTACTGGTTAAAGGCAGGGTAAAAGCATGAGATCAACAAAATCGGTTTGTCCGGAATGCAAAAAGATAATTACGGCTTCAATCTTTGAGGAAAATGGAAAACTGATAATGGAAAAAGGCTGCCCTGAACATGGGAACTTCAGGGATATATACTGGTCAGACGCTGAACTTTACAGGAAGTTTGAAATTCATTCACATACCGGATCAGAGATTTCCCATCTCCAGGATTCTGATTCCACAAATTGCCCATTTGATTGCGGTATCTGTCCTGCTCACCAGACAGGAACTTTGCTTGCAAATATAGACATCACCAACAGATGCAACCTTGCATGCCCTGTCTGTTTTGCAAACGCAAGAGTGACAGGTCTCATTTATGAGCCTAGTTTCGAGGAAATCAGAAAGATGATGGAAACGCTCAGAAACGAAAAACCTGTTCCATGCTATGCCATTCAATTTTCTGGCGGAGAGCCAACAGTAAGGGATGACCTTCCTGAGATTATTGAACTGGCAGAAGAACTGGGTTTTTTGCAAATCCAGATTGCAAGCAACGGAGTTAAGCTTGCAAAAAGTCCAGAGTACTGCAAAAGACTTAAAGACGCCGGACTTCATACAATTTACCTCTCTTTTGATGGAGTCACACCAGATCCCTACATCAAAACCCGAGGTTTTAACGCCCTGCCCCTAAAGATAAAAGCTATCAAAAACTGCAGGGATTTTGGACCAGATAGTCTTGTGCTTGTGCCGACGCTTGCAAAAAAGGTTAACGATTCCCAAGTTGGAGGAATCATCCGGTTTGCAGCCGAACATCTTGACATTGTAAAAGGAGTAAATTTCCAGCCCATTGCCTTTACAGGAAGGGTGGACCAGTCTCAGCGAGAAGATAAAAGGATTACCATACCCGATGTGCTGAGACTTGTGGAGGAACAGACCGACGGAGAGATCTCCCGCAACGCCTGGTATCCTGTATCTTCTGTAGTCCCTATAAGCCGGTTTTTATCAGTTATGATGAAAGTCCCAATCCCTGAATTCACAGTCCACCAGCACTGCGGGGCTGCAACCTATCTATTCTTTGAAGAGGGTCATTTTATCCCGATTACAGATTTTATTGATGTTGATGGTTTTCTTGAGTTTATAAACGAAGTAATCCCTGAGATAAATGGGAAAGGAGGGCGGGTCCGAACCCTTGCAAAAGTCATAAAGGAGGTCCCAAGGTACATTGACGAGAGCAGGGGACCGAAATCAATAAACGTAACCCGGATGATTCTTGACGTCCTTAAAGCCGGCGATAAAGAACATGCTGCACGCTTCCACAGGAATACCCTATTTGTCGGAGTAATGCATTTTCAGGATCTGTATAACATAGATCTTGAGAGGATCAAAAAGTGCGGAGTTCATTATTCTACACCTGATGGCAGAATAATCCCTTTCTGCACATACAACACATTTTATAGGGATTCGGTTGAGCTAAAGTTTTCAATGCCCTATACGCAAACAAATAAATCCGAACGGTAATAGCATAAGACAAAATAACGATCTTAGCAGAGCAGTAATGATATATGATAAAAGCAGGAATAAAATCCAATAATAGAATATAAAACCAGAACATCAAATAAATTATTTAAAAAATTACCCCCACATATATTGAGATCTCATGAAAGTGTGGCCTCTAAATTCAAAAATTTTAGAAAATCCAGATTCTGAAAATGCAGATCAGAAAAAAACAGGCTTTAAGAAGTTTCAGGTTCCGCAAAAAGGTGAAACCGGCTCTTTCTGGGAAAAAAGGGGAGATAGATACCATTGCGGAGTTGACCTTTATGACCCTGAAAACACGGAGTAGTTTCGATTGAAAGAGGAGTTGTCGCAGAGATAGGGCTGATGACCTCGCCTGAAATCCTGCCTTATTGGAATCCGACTTATTATGTAATTATTGAACATAACAGGGAACTGTTCTGTAAATACGGTGAGTTTGCAGGCTTTACCGTGAAAAAAGGAGACGAAATCGAACCCGGGCAATTGATAGGGCATGTGGGCATGGTACTGAACTCCAGCAAAATCGATGAATCCTGCCCGCTTTATATCCGGAAGTTAAAAGACAGGAATCCGAGCATGCTTCATTTTGAGTTCTGGAAAAAGCAGCCCATTACTACGCACAGGAATTATCTTGGGGGAAACTGGTTTGGCGAAGAAAAGCCTGAAAACCTGATTGATCCTACGGGCTACCTTGAACAAATACTATCGTGACATCCACAAATTAGACCTGACAATCTCACCTGTGCACTTATATAAAAGGAAGCTAATTTTTCTTCACGCAAGGGTGCAGGAAAAAGCCTTAGCTTGCTGCCGTTTTAACTATCTGGCTGGTGTTCTATGGAAAATCCAAATTTTGAGATCTCTGCAATGAATGAAAAAATAAATCGCCTTGAGAAAACTCAGGTAATCAAAAATTATTATCTGGTTCTGGGAGGGGGAAAAATCGGCACGGATTTCCTTCATTATGCCCGGAAAAACAAGTTCCCCTTTGTACTCGTTATCGACAGGGACGAAACCGTGCCTGCTTCAGATGAGGCAGACATCAAAACTGAAGTCGAGCTGGTAAATCTTCTGAAAAATAAGGCTTCAGAGCCTTCACCGAATAAAGTGTTTAAATCTCCCAGAGTATCAGGGGCAATCAAAAGGGAAGATGAAGGAGAAAGCGAAAAAGAAGGTAGAGAACCTGAAATCTATTTTTGCAAAATGGATCTTAAGCACATTCCTTTTCTTCTAAGCCATGGTATTCCTGAATATATTATTCCTGCTGTCCCCTGTCATGCGGTTGCATATATGCTCTCCGATCTTCTAAAATTCCCTCTTGAACCTGCAAAGAATGAAAACCCGGAAAAAATAGAAGATAAAAGCCAGAAAGGAAGCAGCCCTGTAACCGAACTTATTATCGGACCTGAAAACCAAAGGCTCATGGCATTTTTCGAAAAGCTTGCAGCTTCCTTTCCTGCTGATGTAATCGCAGGGCGTTACCCTGAACATGGAATGCTGTTTTTCTCTTATGCCAGGGAAGGAGAAATCTGTCCTGATGGCTGTCCGGGCCCTAGAGACCGCTGTCCCACATTCGGGCGGATAAAACCCAATACCATTACGGAATATGCAAGGAAACTTCGCCAGAGCCTGCCAGGCTGGGTCTTTGAGAGCCACCAGATGAAGCCAGGTACAGGAGGGCTTAAAGGAAAGGAACTCAAGCAGAATCTAATTGAGATCTTTGAGTTTGTAAGAGCATTTAAAGAAAATAAGAGTGGAGAAAGGTTTGAGAACCCTGAAGATAGGGCATTTTTCATTGCCACTACCTGCACATGCCATGGAGTATTGAACCTGTTTTATGTTCTCTGAGAGTTTATTTTAGATAATTGGATTGTATATTTATTAATAACTGAACTATATAATCTCAATTGTGTAAAAACGCAGCTGGCAGGTATAAAGGTATACTTGCAGTGATTGAATTCTTAGCTCCGCCAGCTTCGTTCTATTTTTTCGTACAGGCCAAGTAAATTATTTCGTGTGATTTTAAAATAGGGATGGTCTGGGCCATATCTTTTTTCGATTATATCGAGGGATTTTTCATATAGGTCGATTGCAGTTTCGTATTCGCCCATGCTTTCATGCAGACCTGCAAGGTTGTTAAGAGTTGTGCCGATATCGGGATGGGTCGGGCCTAGAGTTATTTCATAAATCTGAAGGGCACGAGTATAGAGAGAAAGGGCTTTTTTGTGCTGACCAAGGATCCTATAAAGTTCACCCATGTTGTTTAAGGTCTTCGCAACGTCAGGACTGTCAGGACCCAGGATGCGCTCCCGGATTTCGAGGGCTCGCGTGTATAACTCCAGCGCTTTTTCATAACGGCCTTTCTGGATATAGACGCCTGCGAGGTTGTTAAGGGTCGTAGCAAAGCCCGTATGTTCAGTTTTTCCGAATTTTTCCATGATTTCTAGGGATCTTGTGTAAAGGATCATGGCTTTTTCATATCTTGTGGTCTGGAAATAGAGCAGGGCAAGATTGTTCAGAGTCTGGGCAACCTGCGGATGCTCAGCACCATATACCTTTTCCTGAAGCTTTAAAGCCTGCCCATAAGTATCCTCAGCTTCATCAAGTTTGCCCATCTCCGCGAGCAAAACGCCCAGGTTATTCAAGGTTCCGGCTTTATACCTCATAACCGCATGGCTTTCAGGCTCCTGCTCAAGAAGTTTTTCGAGAAGTTTGAGAGCCCTCCTGAAGTGCTCTTCAGCTTTCTCAGGCTTTTCCAGCCCCTTATAAAAAAAAGCCATCCTGTTCAGGGTCCTGACAGCGCCGAGGTTCTGTGGGCTAAGGAAATTCTCCTGAATCTCCAGAGCGCGGGTGTAGTATGAGACAGCCTCTTCATGCCTCTCCATCAGATAGTAGAGAGTACCAAGCTCACTTAGTGTATCCCCGGTTTCAGGTCTAGGTTGGTTGGCAAGGTTTTCGCGGATTCTCAAAGCCATTAAAAAAAACCTTAGGGCTTCTTCGTAATTCTCCATATAACGGTAGATTCCTGCAAGCCCGTTCAGTACAGATGCAGCCTCTGGACTCTCAGGCCCAATTTCCTTTTCCACAATACCAAGCAGTTCTTCATAAAGGGGGAAGAGCACTTTCCAGGATCCGGATCTGTAGAAAGGTGCGGCTTTAACTGTGAACCAGCTTACCAGTTCTTCCGGTTCAAAAGCTTCCTTTGCATGTATAAATGCTTCCTTTAAGGCAATTTCATCTTCAGGAGTGATAAGCTCCGGATCCAGATCTTTCAGCCTGTTCCCGTACCTTTCAAGCAGAGCTCGATGTTTTTTCGTTTTCTTTTCAATTCCCAACTCTTCTTCCAGGCTTTTATTTGAAATGTCAGTAGAGCTACTTTCGCCAGAATCTTTTCTTTTTCCTGAAACTACTTCTTTTCCTGAGATTTCCTCTTCTTCTGAATCTTTGTTGAAATTAGTCGTGATTTACCCCTCCTGAATAAAAATAAGATAATAAAAGTCTTTATTTTAAGATTTACTATATCTAATTCTAAATATCACAGAATGCTTCTATATAAAGTAAGTTTGTCCAATAATATATGTTGTCAAAATCACCTAAATTATATAGGACTTACGCGGTTGAAGCACTTTGTGACTCAGATTAAAATATTCTTTCATTATGATTGCAATAAACGCTGTTAACCAATTTATAAGAGAGTCAGTTTACACCTTAGGATAAAAAAAGAAAAATTCAAAAGTTGCCTGCAAAACAGGAATCCGCGTAAGTCCTATTATAATTTCGTCATAGATAAATCCCTGATTCTTGCAGCCACTTTTCACTTTTTTGCTTCATCGAGTATACTAAAACCTTCACCTCACTATATTCATATATCAGCTTGTGCCATAGCCACAGTATATGGCGAGCTACAAAGCCCTTGTAAAAGATGTTATCAGAAAAGCTGATGTCCTTCTCGAAATAATAGATGCTAGATTTCCTGACGAGACCCGGAACAGCGAAGTAGAACGCGATATTATTCGCTTAAACAAACCTCTCATAATAGTAATCAACAAATCTGATCTCGTATCAAAGGAAAAACTTGAGAAGACAAAAACCCGTCTTTCAAAAATTGCACCTGTAGTTTTTGTCTCCAGCAGGGAAAGGTCAGGAACAACAATGCTCAGGCACCAAATCCTTGCATCTGCCGCTATAAAAGCGGGTATAAAAGGGCGAGATATCCTGGTCGGCACTCTCGGCTATCCCAATGTCGGCAAATCCTCCGTAATCAACAGCGTCACAGGCAGGCACAGGGCAAGTACGTCTCCTATATCAGGCCACACAAAAGGCGTTCAGCACGTATATGCAGGTTCACACATTATGTTTATAGACACGCCTGGGGTTATCCCCTTTGATGAGAAAGATGAATACCTCCAGGGCCTGCTAGGAATAAAGGATGCAACCCACCTCAAGGACAAGATAGGAGTAGCCTTGAAAATAATCGAAAAAATGCTTGCCGAAAATAAAGCAGCCCTTGAATCGTTCTATAATGTTACAATCGAAGACGAAAGTTCTTACGATGTGCTTGAGATGATAGGCAGACTGTGTAATTTCCTGCAGAAGAAAGGAGAGGTGGATGAAACAAGAACCGCTACCAGAATAATCAATGACTGGCAAAACGGGCTGCTTCTTATATAAAAACTCATGCAATGTTGTTCCGTAAATCTTCGGTACAGAATACGATACATTTAGTGAATCATGATAGATAGGATGTGAGAAGGATAGGTTTCACCCCATTTCCATGAAACTGTTTATGATTTTTTCAGGCAGCTTATCCCGATTCTCCTCATCAACCGTCAATACCTCGAATTCTTTCCTCATCCTTTGAGCCAATTGGTGGCTGCTTGACCGATGTAGTACAGCAAGAACAGATTTATTGGATTTCAGGACTGCTTCAACTGCCGAAACGAAAGCTTCGGATTTGAGCTCCATCGGCCCAACCTCATCGATAACTATAAGGTCACAATCCAGAGCACTCCTTAGAGCATTTGCCCCGATTCTTTCAAGGTCTTCCAGGTTGACGTGATATTTTCCAACTCTAGGCCCATTTCCTCTGATAGAAGCCAGAAATCCTGTTTTTCCGGTAGAAAGATCTTTTATCGAGAATCCTTCCCTCTTCCCTTCATTCCGGATTTCAGCAGTCTGGATGCCGCCTATTTCTAAGCCCGGCTGGTCGGCAAGTTTTTCAGCAACTTTTGCCACAACTGTTGATTTTCCAATACCCGGGCTGCCGGTTACTGCGATTCTTAACATTGTATTTTCGTCCCCTTTATTTTCCTGTTTCCTAGAATTACCTCATTTCCCTGAAAAATAGATCTTGATTTTATTTAAATCGGCAAGCAATGAAGTTTTACGTTGACTATAAAATGATTGCAGAACATACTGGAGTATACGTCAGAAGTTTCTATTAAGTTAACTTTAGTAAATATATACGAGGTTGAAAACCGTGACTACAGACCAGGAAATTCTTACCAGACTGCAGGAGATCGAGAAAAGGATGGAAAGGATGGAAGCTTCACTCGAAAGCATTAACAATATCCTGAAGAAAGTGGAGCAAAATACCTATTTTGGGTGCTATATGCCAGAGAAGAAACTGGAGTAATAATAGATAAACAGGAAATATGTTTCCAGATTTTCCAGACCTTACTTTTTTTCGACGCTCCGCTTATTAATCGTTTAATGTAATTCTGAGGCAGCAAAGAGGTGTCTCAAGGTCGCTTTTGTCCCGCGCCGAGGTGCGGCTGGGGCTAATTGACTTTGATTGAGTGAAAGCTGAAATCTCTCCAGCTCTGAGAGAATTGAGGTAAAACATTAGTTTTTAGCAGTAGGTCGTCCTTTCTCCGATCTTTATTGTAAATTCGTTTTTTAGTCTTCATTCTTCTTCAATTGTTATCCCTGTTATGGATAATTTCATAGCTTACCTTTCCCCTGCCAATGCAGTCCCTGACAAGTTTTTCTCTCGGGGAAAGGGCTCCGGTTTTTCCGGTTTTGACCTCGACAAAGACCACCCTATTCATTTTTCCTTCCGAGAGCCCGTCAAAAACAATGAAATCTACAGGGGTGCCGAGGAAGCGGGCATCTTTAGGGTTGTACTCGAAATCCGGGAAATAGGGGATAAGGTGTTCCGTAACCTTGCCACGGGTAACAGCTTCGCTTTTCTTTACTGCGTCCTGGCGGATTTTTTTCTCCTCGTCCAATTTCCAGGTTCTGAAGAGAGTTTCGGCTTTTTCGGAAACCTGACGGTCCATCTCTCTCGCCTGCCAAGTTTCGAACATCTCCCTGGCACGGGACTCGGTCCGGCCTTTTAGGTCAATATATTTCAGGAGAAGATAAGCAGCAAGCAGGCCAAATAAAAGGGCAAGGGTTGAAATTATCCAGTAGTCCACGGTTATTTCTCCGGAGAAAGTCAGGGTATATGAAAGGTAGGGTAACGAAAGGTCAGAGCATACAATGGTATTATGTGAGAAATATGTCTCAAATAATAAATTTTAGACTCTATAAATAGCTGAAATTATTTAAAACTTCTAGCAGGACTTTCTTTAGATCAGGATAAATATGCACACCGTTCTGGATCTCAGAAAATCTTGCTGGCTTGTAGAGCAACTGAGGTAGGATATCTGGAAAAGAAAAGTCAAGATAATCGAAATAAAGAATCAGAAAAAGTAAAGTAAAAAACAGATACAGGAAAATAAAAAGTCGAGGTACCGGAAAATAAAAATCAAGACATCCGGGAAAGTAATTAAAAATATGTGCTGGTTGAGTATTTTCACTTACCAGACACGGGTGTTTTTCAGAGTTGCCAGAATATTTGTGAACTCATTGCTGAACCTGCACTTCACAAAGTCTGGAGAATTCAGGATGTTTTTCTTTATTTCTTGCAATCCGATCAGGAGATTTATATCGTCGCTGTATTCAAATCCTTCATCGGATGCCGTAATGTTCTCTGCAAGAACATCAAGAAGCTTTGGGTCGAGATCGTTTGTAATATAAGTATCCAGAATCAGAAGATCTGAAATTCTCTTGTAGAAGTCAATGAGCTCCTGGTAGCCGGGTATGGAGTACTTTTTTGCTATCTGCTTCTGCCTGTTGAGGTAAATCAGGTAACGGGAGATTGTACTTATAATGTTCTCGGTAATCTCTTTTTTAGGGAACGTTATTGGGAACCTTTTCAGCATCTGTGAATTCAGGCCGCTGGTATTCTGTACTCCCTGGCGGCTCCAGATTTCGGGGAAAGCACCTGCTATCGAAGAGTTGAGCACGGCTGTAACATAGAGGTAGAGTGTAGGATCTCCGAGCACGATTCCTACTCCGTTTGCAAAAACGTGCTTTCCGGTCGGATCGTACGAAGCCTGCAGGCGTAAGTTACTGGTAGCGATGATTTTAGGCGTATTAATGTATCTCAGGAAGCTCTCGTCCTCAAGACGATAGTCAGCCAAATCGAACTCCTGTTTTTCAATTTCTGATTGCTGTTTAATTTCCATTAGATGCTTATAAGCTACAGGAAACATTGTTTTCAGTTCCTCGGGCTGGAATATCCTGTATTCTTTCCTTATGCTGTTGTCGAGGATCTCATAAGGCAGTATAAACTGGTACTTAGTTGACTGAACCGCAAATTCGCTTGAGACGGAGCCATCCACATAAGGATGCATGAGCTCCTTCTCTATACTTACCTGTTCTATGCCTACATTTGTGTGTGCGTCTCTGCTGATGCAGGATACATCTGTGCAGTTCTCTCTCGAAAGGTCAGCTTTTTGCAAAAAATCATTCGTTGGGGGGACACCTTCAAAAATTTCTATTGAGATGTCTTCTAGGGTTCTAGGGATTTTGCTCAGCCTTTCAACTATCTCGTCTTTACTCCAGAACATATATTTCACTTCTTTTTTATATATATAGGGAATTCCGGGTAAAATGGCTTCTTTGGTGGTTGGATTCTCAAAAATTTGTTTTTGATCTTGAGGCACCTGATATTTAACTCCTCAGAATCTCCGTATTAAACTTTGGATACACTTCTTAATATAATAATTTATTCTTAATAAAGGTTAACAATTAAAAAAATAGTTTTTCAGTAAGACTCAAAAATAAGAAATTAGCGCCGTTAAATCTCATTATTTTCTCAAATAAAATGAAGCTTTTTATGAATTAAGAAATGAATTTGGAGTTTACAATCCAGAAAAGGCTTTTAATGTCATTCTTGCATTTTCCAGCATATTATGGTCGTTATTGAAATAAATGTAGACTTTCTCAGGCCCAAATTCACGCATTTTCCTGAAAGTTTCGCTAATTTCTTCCCTGGAATAATTATAACTGTACCAACCTTCCCTGCCGTGCATCCTCATATATATGATTTTTCCGGGAAAGATGCGATTCCTGTAGTCCGGGGAATCTACTGATACCAGGGTAACCTCCTTCATAAGCTCTGCACATGCCTCATCATTTCCCAGTAGCTCTTTATTCCTGATCTCCAGGGCGAATCTTTCCCCGAGTTTTGCGGCTTCTGCAAACCTGAGTGCTCTTGCTACATCATTGAAGTTCGGAGGCACCTGAAAGAGGTAAAAATCAATAATATGATCCATGGGTTCAAAAAGCTCCCTGAAATTCTCCCAGATTTCAAGGGAACTCTCACTGAGCTGGCGCCAGTGGGTTATGGATCTATGCACCTTTATGCTCCACCTGAGTCCTGTCCCTTTCGTGCTCCAGACTTCAATCTGCCTGGGAAAAGGAAATCTATAGAAGCTGGCGTTAAGTTCGACACTGTTCAGGCTGGAATTCTTTATAAACCAATCAAAGTTCTTCTTTTTGTTCCAATCGTAGTACCAGCCGCTCGTACCTACAAACACATCCATACATTTCCCTTCGGATATCCGGCTTAATGGCAGATTTATTTCAGGTTCACCGAGTTTAGAAGTGGAAATCCTCGCGTTTCAGTGAAGTTTGTTTCCAGTATTTTTTATATCTTAATGTTTAATACTTCCCGGTCACTTTTGCAATCATCCTGTGCACGCCATGTATACTCAACCCGCTACCAAGATACATCATGGGGCAGTACCCTATAATGCATTCGAGTTTCAGTTTCTGGCAGGCTTCAAGGGCTTTTTCGGTTTTGGTAGTCCAGTGGAGCCAGATTTTGTTTGCGCCTTTTTCCCTGAGAAGAGGAACCAAATCTCCAGGATCTGATTTTGTTATTCCTATAACTGCATTGGCTATGCCTGAGGGAAGAGATATGACATTTTTCAGGGAGTTGGGGTCAGGTTCCCCAGAAAGGTCTACAAGATAGACTTTTTTGCCACGATTTTTAAGTTCGGAGGCAGCCCATTTCATAGCTGGCTTTGTGCGGTCAGTAATTATTGCAAAAGTTTCTGCATCCCAGAATTTTTCCCTGTCTGAGCCTGTCGGATCCGTATTAGATTCACCTTTTTATATAATCTGGATAAAATATAACTCTTAAGTATAAATAAGTTGCAATCCTGTGATCTTTAAATTGATTTTAGAAATGGAAGTGGATTATAAAGATTTTAAACATTGAATACATAAAATATGCTTGAAAAATTAAACGGAAAAAATAAAAAAGTAAAAATAAAAATTAAAGGAAAAATAAAAATTAAAGGGCAAAGGATCTGAGCAGGATCCTGTTTATTTCTGCCTGTTTATCCTGCTTACTGCTCTTGGAGTTTCTGCCCGGCTGCCTGGAGCGCTCCGCCAAGTGCCTTTGCAAGTTCACAGTTTTGATTACACTTCGAGGCACAGGTGCAGTATTTAGGCACGTTTTCCATCATCCACTGTCCCAGGAAACCGAAGGCTTTGAGTTGATCTTCATTTGCGGTCTGCACGAAGTTGTTTATATCCTGTAATTCCATGATTTTTCACCAGAGTCAAGAAGGTTTGTATATTTATATACTTGAGCGTTATAATTATGTACAGATTTTTGATTGTACAGAAAAATGACCTTTAATAACAACCTTTAAGAAGAATATAAGCTAACACGTAATTAACAGTGTTAATTTTTAGACTTGATTATAACAAAAAATTAACTTAAATAGTTTTAATTGAATATAGTTCAGTTTCA
The DNA here is from genome assembly GCF_001304615.2 of Methanosarcina flavescens. Classification (NCBI taxonomy): domain Archaea; kingdom Methanobacteriati; phylum Methanobacteriota; class Methanomicrobia; order Methanosarcinales; family Methanosarcinaceae; genus Methanosarcina; species Methanosarcina flavescens. The sequence continues at coordinate 3,215,186 of NZ_CP032683.1, forward strand.
AAAATTTCAGAGGCAAGTTAAAAATGGAGACGGCTAATGAGAATTCTGAGATCAATTACAGAAATGAATTGCACTTTATCAAGGAAGAAGTAGCATCCCTCCGGAATGACTTTTCACGGTTCTTACAACGTGCAAACCAGCAGCACATCGAAGGAATAATTGGGGAGATGAGAAAGAACTTCATGAGGCCTATGGTAGACTATCTATGTGAAGACGCAAGCGAGAGGATGCATACCCGGATGACTGCTGACTGCGAGATGCGGGATTTTTGCGAGACGGCTTTCCGGGAGCTTTTACAGGAAACCGCAGGATTTGTTGGGAGGGGTAGGGTCGAAACTGAAACCATAAAGATGTATCGGAACAGGCTTGAAGAACTAAAAAAGGAAGCAAAAACCTCCAGTTGCAGCAGGTGTTTTCTAGAAGCTACGAACCTTTTTGAGAAGCAAGTCAATCTCATGCGTTCGCTTCAGATTTATGAGGAGCGGGAAGAAGAGGGTAACAAGATAGATATTAGTGAAATCGAGCCTGAGAAACTGGTCTCTGAGGTCTGCGAGCCGGTAGCAAACCGACAACGTCTCCTTATGCTCAAGGCGCTTTCAGGGGGGAGTAAAACTTTCTCTGAACTTTCCAAACTTACAGGTCTGCGCGGTGGAAATTTGCTCTTCCATCTTCAGAAATTGCTTGAAACAGGAATGATTTTACAGCGAAATGAGCGAGGAGATTATATCATTACCAGAAAAGGTTACTCCACTCTTCAAGGGCTTTCCAGAATTTATTCCGAAATTGAAAAGGAATAAAAACTGAAAAGATATAAAGAATACTGGAGAAAAATAAAAGAAGTGAAGAGATATAAAGAAAATTGAAAAGAAATTAAGAAGGGAGAATCTTACTTCTCAACAAAACAATCTTGCTCAGGTTTCGCGATTTGATAAAAATTATTTAACAGTATCTCAAGATTCTCTGTAAGTTCTCCGCCTTCTCAGGTTTTCCGTGGCCAGAGATCAACAATAAAGGCCTTAAATCCCTGTTATCTTTAAGAAGGAAATTTAAAGTTTTGTTATGGTAGAGACTTAACTTACTCTAATTATACCAGCAGATACAGCTATTCTGCAAATTATAGCCAACTGACTTATAGCCGATTGACAAAAAATAAGGAAATAGTGGAATACATGATAACTATTTTTAACCATCATTTCCTATTGCATTAACCGGGCAAAGATCCAGTGCCTCTTCACAGAGTTCTATTTCTTCATCAGTTTCAGGCTGCTTATATACGTAAGCATTGGAGTCATCATCGTTCATCTTGAAGTTCTCTGGTGCGGTATCCACACATAGATGACAGGCTATGCAGCTATAGTCACAATAATAGGGTCCTGGAACATTTTCAGCAACTTTGTCTGTGTTATCAGCTATACTTCACTCCCCCATTGTATTTATTTCACAATAAGAGTAATTAAGAGGATTTTATATATAATTTAACATTTGAAAACGATTTTTTAGCACTTCAAATCCTTGATTAGCTCTAAAATTCTGTAGACCTTAACCTATAACGAAAAACAGAGTTATATCAACAATTGTCAGGAATTCTCTGCAAATGTTGTATTCTTTTCTTGCAAAAAGAGAATTGTATATAAATCGGCTCTTAGTCTGCTTCTTAAAAAGCTATCTGTTTTAATGAATATATGTAATGATGAAACTATTTAATGATGAAACGGCGCGTTAAAAGCAACTATCATCTTTTAAAGCTCTGATAAAGATATAATTCCGAAATGAGATAGTAAGGATTGTTCTCTGCTCCCGAATATACCCTGAAAAGTTACCTTATTTATTCAATAACCTTCTTCTTTATAAGCAATTATATAAAACCAAATAAGGGGAAACAAGTATGGGAATAAATCTTGGAAACCAGAGCCCTGGGGACCTGCCTATGAAACTCAGGCTTCCCGGGCCGGAGGCTTCGGGAATTAGCCAGATTGAAGAGCTCATTGCAAAGCGTAGATCCGTACGAAAATATAAAGACAAAAAACTCTCCGAGTCTGTGATTTCTCGTCTGCTCTGGGCAGCTCAGGGCATAAGTTCGGAGACCGGTTTAAGAACTTCACCTTCTGCAGGTGCGCTTTACCCGCTAGAAGTTCATCTCATTATAGGAGAAGGCGGTGAGCTTGAGCCCGGGGTTTACAGGTACGTTCCTGAAGACCATACCCTTGTTCTGGAAATCTCGGGTGATATAAGGGAGAAACTTTCAAAAGCTGCACTCTCCCAGCCCATGATCAAGAATGCTCCTGTTTCAATTGTGATTTCTGCAGTCTATGCACGGATAACGAGCAGATACGGAAATAGAGGTCTCCGTTATACCCATATGGAGGCAGGGCACGCTGCCCAGAATGTATATCTCCTTGGAGTGGAACTTGGGATAGGGACCTGTGCAATAGGAGCTTTTAAGGATGAGGAGGTAAGAAGTGTGCTTAAGTTGCCGACAAACCAGGAGCCTCTTTATATACTGCCTCTGGGTTACGTATGATGAATTCCTTTTCATTACCGAGTCCCTGAAAGGTTTTAAGAAGGGATTTAAAAAGGGAGTTAAGAAAGGATTCAGATGTTCCTTTTAAGCTCAGGGCTAATCTCAGCGTTTTCACGTATTAGCTTGCCATCAGAGTAAATGTATATTGCAAGCTCGCCTGTGGAGAACCTGACATCCCTGATATCCTCATCGGAAATCCCTTCTATATATTTAACCAGAGCTCTCAGACTGCTCTGGTGGGCGCAGACCAGCACTTTTTTTCCTGCTTTTACAGCAGGAAGGATTTCCTCTTCGAAATATGGCACTGCACGCTCATATACAGCTTTGAGACTTTCTCCTTCAGGCGGGCCAGGCTCAAAGTTCCACCGCCAGGAGGCAAGCTTCTCTGCTCCGTATTTCTCTTCCATTTTCTGTTTTTTCCTGCCCTGAAGCCTTCCGTAGTGACGTTCGTTTAAAGAAGACGTTAAATAAATCGGGATAAGTTTTTTCCCGAGCTTTTCAGGATACGAATACCAGTCTATTTTCCCTGTACTATCTCCATCGCTTGACCCTTCGTGGACAACAACTCCTGTCTTTTTCTGCCCTGACAGTATTATAAAAAGAGTTTCCTGTGTCCGGACAAGGTTTGAGGCAAAAGCAAGATCCAGCTCAAACCTTCCAAGCTCTGCTGCACACTCAAGAGCCTCTTCAATCCCCTTCCTGCTAAGAGGAACATCTACCCAGCCGGCAAGCCTGTTATCAGGCTTTAAGCCGGGTTCTCCATGCCTGACAAGTATAAGAAGACCCATATAATTCTACTCCGTTAAAAATTAAATTTATATAAAAACCATATTCGATAGATAAGTTACAATAATCCAGTAAATAAATTTCAATAGTCGGAAGCCAGTAAATTCTCAGGATTATCTCTTCAGTGCAGGCCTGAACTCAAGCCTGGTGTCATAAAGAAGGTGCCAGAGATCGCCTTTTTTTTCCATTCTATCCGCATCGATTACAGCTCTCTGTCCCTCAATCTTGAGCCTTATACTGTGCTTCCCGAAGGTAACTTTTCCGAGCCTGCTTTCCATCCTGCTGTAATCAAGGGCATCGGCAAGCCTGACAAGGGCAGCCACTCTCAAGGTAAAATCCTGAAGCTCCTAAGGCATTCTCCCAAAACTCTTTCCTTTAAGCTTCTCAAGCTTCTCGTTTCCAATTCTCTTTTTGTGCAGGAAAGCTGTCCAGGAAACAACTGGCCACAGCCTTTCAGGCACTTCCGATGGCGGGTGCAGGAGCAGAATAAGTCTTCCTGCTTTATGATGATTCTCAAAATCCATGGCCGCGCCTATATCATGAACAAGCGCCACTATCTCTACAAGGTTTCTCATCTCAGGACGCAGTCCATGGATAGAATTAAGGATATCAAAAAGCTCAAGAGCATTCCTTGCCACATTGTCGGCGTGGCTGCGTTCAATTCCATAGATATGGGAAAGATCTTCTAAAGGCAGAGGCTCGGGTGAAAAGGCTTCCTCCGAATAGCCAGATTTTGAAAACCCGTCAGTTACACTCACATTTGACTCCTTTCTTATTTTTCTCTCATTAATCATAATTGCACTGACTTAAACTTATTTTCGAACTTTTCATAAGTTGTTTTCACTCAAATCTTATCTCAAAATACTTGCGCTGCACCTCTTGACCGCGCCTACCAGCCGTTTTCGATAAAACCTTTTCTCAAAAGGTTTTTGATCAAACTTTTTTCTAAAAAGTTTGCGGTCAAGCAGTTTTTTGAAAAAATTTGCGGGAATGATAAGTCAATTATTATATATAACGTCCAGGCTCTTAATAAGCAATGATTAAAATTAGTTTCAAACAGGGAACGCTTCTTATAGAGGGGAATGTGAGGGTTCCTAATTCAGTTTGGGACGAAAGAAGCGGAAGTTTCAGGGCTCTTGCCCTTTATTACAGAGATATAATAAATTATCTGAAAAGTTCTAAAATTCCTTTTAAAGATGAAGTACTTGACCTTCTTCCCTGTCCTGATCTGGCAGCAGCATACGAAGCTTCGGGAAAGAAACTTAAATTAAGGGATTACCAGGCTGAGGCTCTCGTGTCCTGGGGGGAAAATGATAGATGGGGAGTGCTCGTCCTGCCGACTGGTAGTGGAAAAACTCTTGTTGGGATTCGGGCAATTGCAGGCTGCAATACTCCTACCCTTGTGGTTGTTCCAACGCTTGATCTGCTCGAACAGTGGAAAAGACAGCTTGAAGAAGCTTTTTCTATGGAAATCGGAAAGCTTGGAGGCGGAGAGAAGAAGATTCTTCCAATAACGGTTTCCACATATGATTCTGCTTATATCTATGCCAAAACTCTTGGGAACAGGTTCGGTCTGCTTATTTTTGACGAGGTTCACCACCTGCCTGCAGCTGGGTACAGAAGCATTGCCGAGTTTTCCGCAGCTCCCTACAGGCTTGGGCTGACAGCTACTTATGAGCGTGAAGATGAGCTGCATTCAGAGTTGAACAGGCTTGTAGGGGGAAAAGTTTACGAAAAGCACGTTTCGGAACTTGCAGGCGGCCATCTTTCCCCTTACAGGATTGAGCGTGTAGCTGTTGCACTCACGGATGAGGAGAGGAAGAAGTACGACAAATACCATTCCACCTATATCGATTATCTCAGGAAGACCGGGATGGTAATCCGGGGACCAAGGGATTTTCAGAAGCTGGTTATGAGAAGCGGGAGAGACCCAGAAGCCAGGAAAGCCCTTCTTGCAAGAAACGCTGCAAGGGACCTTGCTTTTAATACCGATTCAAAAATTGAAAAGTTAAGAGAGATCTTGAAAGCACATACGGAAGACAGAATATTCATTTTTACGGAACATAACCGGCTTGTTCACCAGATTTCCAGGGAATTTCTTATTCCTGCAATTACTTACAGAACACCTGCAAAAGAAAGGAGCTCTATCCTCGAGAAATTCAGAAGAGGGAAGTACAGGGCTGTAGTCACCTCAAAAGTACTTGACGAGGGCATTGATGTTCCTGAGGCTAACATAGGAATTATAGCCAGCGGGACAGGAAGCAAATTAGCGTATATACAGCGCCTCGGAAGGATTCTCAGGAAAAAGGAAGGAAAAGAAGCCATACTTTATGAAATAATAACCGTAGAAACGACAGAGGCCGAAACTGCAAGGAGGAGAAAGGAAGCTATTTCAATCCGAAAAAAAGCTGAAAAATCAGGAAGGGAAAGCGGAATGAAAAAAGAAAAAAATCCTGGAGGCGGCTCACCTGCTTACATCTGACCTGCTTGTAACACGCATTTCCGGAGGGAAAATAAAGCCTGTATATGCAGCTTTTGATCCAGAAAACCTGGAACTTGCAAGGCTCCTGATAGAGACTTTTGAGCAGCATGTCGGAAAAACTTATGGAGATCTCCTGACCGAACTTGAGGGCTATGAGGAGATGAATTACCGTTTTATAAGAGGGCTCTCCCAACTGCTTGGAAGGCGGGTAGTGATCGAAACGGATGCAGCTGTTGACCCTTTTCTTGCAAGGGAAACGGTTTTTGAAGCTTGTAGAGGCATGGCACTTTCTCGTGTCGAGAGAGAAGAGGCTCTGCAAAAAGCCGCAAAGAAACTTTCAATTTCGATCAAGGAACTCGAAAAGGCACTATGGGCTGACCTTGAGGAGAATCAGGTCGTAAGAAGTTTTCTTCCCCTTTCACCCGCAGAACTTATCCAGCAGTACAATATTTCCCTGACACAGACCCTCCTTTTTCGTGCAATCGACCTTGACATCTGGACAAAAGGCGATTTTCAGAAGTTGCTCTGGAGAATCCTCCGCCTGGGACTAATGTATTCCCTTGAAGATACTGAAGAGGCAAAAGGCGAAAGTGATAAGGGAAAAGAAGGATCTGAAGGAAAGTCCGATGGAAAAAAAGAGGGATCAAGAGCCGTTCACCTGCACCTTGACGGGCCAGCCTCTCTTTTTCGGATCTCGGAACGCTATGGGAATTCCTTTGCAAAAATCTTTCCTGCCCTATTGAAGTCAAAAGGCTGGAGGCTCAGGGCTGGCATTCTTCACAAAGGTTACCAGGGAAAGCGAATTCTGGAGTTTACTCTTGATGATTCGGAAGAAGCGTTCAAAGCTACGCCTGAAGCAGCCCTGACCCCGGAGGTTCTTTCTCCGGAAATTCAGATTAAAGAAGAAAAGGGAGAATACCAGGCTGGAACTGAGGAAATCAAAGCCGAAGAGGCAGCCTATGACAGCAAGCTTGAACAGATATTCGGCAGCCTCAGTCTTGGGAGCTGGAAGATAAAAAGGGAACCGACAATTCTTAAAGCCGGAAAACATGCTTTTGTCCCTGACTTTGCCCTGCAACGAAATGGCATAAAGGTATATCTGGAAATCGTCGGTTTCTGGACACCGGAATACCTTGAAAACAAGATTAAGAAACTCAAGCAGGTGAAAGAACCTGTAATTCTCCTGATTGACAGGAAGCTCAAATGTTCTGAGAAGGATTTTCCATCGCAGGAAGTTATTTTCTTTGATAAAAAAATTCCGGCAAACGAGGTCATGCAGATACTCCGAAGGTACGAGGAGAAAAAGCTTTCAGAAGACCGATCGAAACTTGGGGAAATGGAACTTTCGCTTTCAGGTGAACTTATAAACCTTGAAGAAATTGCAGCCGAAAAAGGAGTACTGCCCGATGCCCTAAAAGAAGTGGTCGCAGACAGACTTTCAAGGGTTGAAAAAGTGGAGAGAGAAGGGAAATTGGAAAAAGCCATAGAGTTAGAAAAATATCAGGACTACATTCTCCTTGAAAATTACTTAATTCACAGGCAGCTATTGGAAAGAATTGATAAGGAGCTTGAAAAGCCGGGTGCAGTAGAGACATATGCCGACGCAGTAAAAGTTTTCGAAATTTTCGGGCTTGATCGCAGCCTTTACTATCCTGTACTCGAACAGCTCGGGTATAAGGTAATCTGGACAGGGCTGAGTGAAGAGAATGCGAAGGTGAGGAAAGCCGAAGATTAAATAAACCGTAGAAGTTTAATTGGTTTTAAGTTAGAAACAAATAGGTTTTAACATGTTAACTAAATTTTGCTTCACCTTCAAACTTCTCTAAACTTCGTTCTCCAGGCTAATTCTGATTCCAGCTCATTCAACGTACTCCACATTCTTTTTTACAGGCTTGAAAAGTTTCATGAACTCATGCACCTCTTGAGGAAAATCTGTGCTTATGGGAAGTCCCAGGGCTTTTGCATCAGCGGCTGAGAGGGGAGTGCTGTGGATCATCTCCCCGCTGACCAGTTTATCGACCACTTCATCGAGCCTGCTTTCACCAGAGGGGCCTGGCTGGATTTTGCCTTCGAGAAGCTCTTTTGCGACGTCCCTGGTTAGCTTAAGGGCTTTTCTCGAGATGTCGCTCATAACAAGGGTGGTGTCATCGGCTTTTTCTTTTTTTGTTTCTGCTGCATAGATCCAGGAAGGGGCAGGGAATGCCCCGCGCACGAAATCTCCTATCTGAGGATCAATAGGCCCTATAACAGCGTCTTTATCCATTACAATTTCATTTGCAGCAAGGGCTATAATTGTGCCTCCTGACATCGAATAGTGCGGGATAATAACCTTTGTGTTTTTAGGGTGCCGCCTTAGAGCACGAGCAATCTGGATGCTGGCATGGAGTTGCCCGCCGGGAGTGTGCAGGATGAGTTCAAGCGGGTAATCCTGGTATTGCCTTATCCAGCGCAGGATCTGCTCGGCATCTTCCTCATCTATGTACTGATAGGCAGGCAGCCCGAAAACGGAAATTGCCTCCCGTCTGTGGATCATAGTGAGCACCTTGCAGCCGTGTCGCTTTTCCATAGCTTTCAGTTTTGACATGCGCTTCATGCGAATTTGCTTTAGCTGCGACTGTGGGTAGATTACTGCATAGAAAAACAGAAGTATAAACAGGAGAGACATCAAATCCCAGAGACTAATTGTAGTATTGTCAAGCGTAGCCAGAATATTCCTCCATAATCTCCCGAAGGCTACTAAAGTTACTGAAAATTGAAATTAACCTCCGGGCTTAATCCCAATATAAATAGATGTGCAGGTTTTTAATTTTTAGTGCCCCGTCCTGAAGGAAAATGGCAGTATTAGATGGTGTTTTAAAAGTCTACAATCGGGAGAAGAAAAGATAGAAAAAATAAAGAAGAGTAGATAAGAGGGTGGAGAATAAAAACTTACAAGAACTTTACCTGGCTTTATTGAGAAATCAGCCTGAGTCCGACTATTCCTGAGAAGATCAGGAGAATACAGAAAACTCTGGCAAGATTCAGGGACTCGTTAAAGAGCAGAGCTCCTAAAATAGTGGTGCCAATAACTCCTATTCCGGTCCAGATTGCATAGCCGGTTCCTATTGGCAGGGTTTTCAGGGACTGGGACAGGAAATAAAAGCTAAGAATCATGCAAACGACGGTAAAAATACTGGGATAAAGCCGCGTGAAACCATCGGTATATTTCAGCCCGATTGCCCACGCAGCCTCAAAAAGCCCCGCGATAAAAAGAAAGAACCATTCCATTTTTATTTTACAACCTTTTATTTTACAATTCGTTTAAGTAACTTATAGGGTCGCCGTGAAGAAGGCAATTAGAATGCGTTTAAAGCCTTTTTATAACTTTGCCTGCAAGAACTCTGAAAACCTGTTAAGCATCTAAAAAATGCAATAATAAATATTAAAATCAGAGCTAGAAAACAGAAAAAAGTTTGAAATTAGAATTAAAAGTTAAGAAGCATAACTGAATATCAGAATTGGAGATCTAAACTAAAAATCTGAGCAAAAAATCGTAACTGAAAATAAGAACTAAAAAGAGGAAGAAGAAACAATAAACCTTTAATCCATTCCGGATAATATTTCAATATGGGATTCCCGAAGTACCTGAAACGTTACTTCAAGGTGCAAAAAGATGAAACGCCTGCCCTCTTCAAGATAACAGAAAGAGTTCCTGTCGAGTTTGACCCGGGCATGCAGCTTGAAGAACTCAGGAAAATTCACGAGAAAGAAATCGAAGAATACCGAAAATTCAGGGAAAATCTTGAAATCGAAGCCGCAGAAGCTCTTGCTTATAAGGATACGGCTGACAGGTTAACGTTTTTTACTGAAAGCTTCCTGGAAATGCCGAAAGCCAGTCCCTCCCTCCTCGACCTTAAGGTTGAAATCGTGGACAGGATGCTGGAGAAGTGCCACTGCTGCGGATGGCGCTGTGAGGTTAACAGGAAAACAGGTGAAAAAGGTTTCTGCAGGCTGACAGATCTCTCAAATTATGCCTCCGAGTTCCTGCATATGGGAGAAGAGCCAGAACTTGTGCCCTCTCATACGATATTTTTTACGGGCTGTACCTTCGCCTGCGTATACTGCCAGAACTGGGATATTTCAACCTGCCCTGATTCCGGAACCCGTATCGAACCCAGGAAACTTGCAAAGTTAATAGACCTGCGCAGAATGCATGGAGCAAGGAATGTAAATTTCGTAACTCCTACCCCACACACACATACTGCACTGAAAACTATCCGTGAAATCTCTGTAAACACGCCTGTAATCTGGAACTCAAATATGTACCATTCCCGGGAAATTGCAGAAATGCTCGAAGGGGTTGTGGATGTCTACCTGGGGGATTTCAAGTACGGAAACAATGAATGTGCCCGGAGATATTCAAAGATAAAAAATTATCTTGAAGTCGTGCAGCCCAATTTCGAATTCGCCTACAAGACCGCAGAAGTCCTTCTTCGTCACCTGGTTCTCCCCGGCCACCTAGAGTGCTGTACAAAGCCTATTGCAGAATGGGTCGCAAAGAATATCCCGCAAATCAGGTTCAACCTTATGTTTCAGTACAGGCCGTGTTACCGGGCTATGGAGTATCCGGATCTTGGACGCCACCTGACCCCGGAAGAAGAAGCCAGGGCAATCGAGATTGTAAGAGAAGCAGGAATTGAAGATTTACTATTTTAAAATTGAATAATTGTTTAACTATTATAGAAAAAACGGTATGGTAAATGGTACCATAAATGGTACCATAAATAGTATACAGATAATACAGCAGATAATGAAAAAGACAGCGAGTCTAGTAACATAGAGAAATATGAGTGGATTTTTTAATTGCCAATTATTTATGGGAACCTTCTTTTTTGAAGCCGGATATCAAGGTTTTTCGACAAAATGAACTTCTGTTTTGTTATTTTTGTACTTACAGCGCTGTTAGCGTTGATTATTTTCGTTGTTTTCTGTCCTCAGGTTGTCTTGATAGGAATGAATAACTCCTCCGCTATTTCGTCCTGTTCCAAGATGCCCTGCTAAAAACAGATAATTCCTCTATTTTCTCGTTCCAGTCAGGAAATTCCTCTATCTTTTTTACCTTTATGTCTTTTGCCAGCTCATACCAGAGTACAAAAAAATAAGCATTGCCTGGTCCTATCTCAGAAGAATTACGATTGCACCATTTATAACATTAATAGTTATTATATCCTTAATTACATGCGAGACACAAAGGATGTAACTAACATAACTGTAAACCAACTGAAGTGTTTGAGAGAATCTACAATTGTAAAAAAGAAGCAGAAGAACTAGCAAATGGAATGGATATTGATGTCAAAGAACTTTACAAAGCTTTGTATGAATGTTCAGAAAACACAGCAGTAAACAACATTGGACTTCAAAATAAGGGAGAAAAATACCCAGATAAAGAAAAATAAAATAAGAAGAATAAAAATAAAATAAGAAGAATAAAAATAAAATAAGAAGAATAAAAATAAAATAAGAAGAATAAAAATAAAATAAGAAGAATAAAAATAAAATAAGAAGAATAAAAATAAAATAAGAAGAATAAAAATAAAATAAGAAAAGCTAATAAGAAAAACTAAAGTTCAGAGGAGGTTTAGTAACCTTTATTGAACCTTATACAATCCGCAGTGTACTGCCGTTTAAATCCTGGACATTATTGCATGATATTTATATTCATAATACATTGATTGCACATAGCGCATCTCAAAACCATGCTTATTTGCGATTCTCTGAAGTTTATAAGGGTTATGGGAAAAACCGTAAATGTTTCTTGGGCGGTTTTTTAAAGTTGCCGATACTGAATACCGGAAGTCGCACCATATCCTGTATAGGGCTTTCAAGACTCCTGCTTTCGGTGCAAATAACCCTAATTTCCATAATGGATATAGTCGGGGATCCAGTATGTCAAAAAAGACTATTTTACCATCGGTATTGAGATATTTTGATGCATTGGCAATAAAGGCATCAATCTCTTGAAATGTTAAGTACTGGATTACTCCGGCTGCAGTTATCCGATCAAAGGTGAATTGCAGATTATCCCAGATAGTTTCGTGGTTAGCAAGGATCAGGTCGATGTTATTGCATTGCTTTTCCTTGATCCTTTTATCTGCTTCTCTAAGCATGGATGGGGAAAAATCCACTCCTACAAGCTTTTCATACTCAGGAGCATAGTATGTCAGGAGTTCTGCAGAGCCGCATCCGAAGTCGAGAAGGGTTTTGCCTCCATCAAGGTGAAATAATTTTTCCCTGGCTTCCATGGCAAGAAATTCTTCAGTTGAATACCTGTGCCCTCCATGTGTCTTATCCTTAAAAAAATCTTCCCAGATATTTATCGGCTTTGCATGAATTTTTTTCATCCTCTCCCTGCTTTCTACTTCCATACCCCTTCTTCCTGTATTATTTTTCTTAAAATTAAATTTTAGAAATATCATTAGTCAATTATATTAGCTGTAATAAAATGACCAGCAATCTCCAAATTATTTAATTCAAACCGCAAAATAGTGTATTCTGTTTTTTCGGGAAGATCTGAAAGCCTTTCTGCTTAAGACCAGTACACTATTTTTCTTTACCCACCCTTAATACTTCTAATTAATAATATAATATATATTTAATCCTTGAAAAAATAATGTCACTGAAAAATTCTTAAGTCAAAAATAAAACCCCTGAGTCTTTAGCCGGAGGATATAAGAGTCTATTTCCTCACGTTCTCCTATTAAAGAATCTCCAGTTAAAAACTGAATCTCTTATCTTTATCTAATGTTCTTAGAAAAAGTAGCAAGAACACTAGAATAAACTAAGTTTGCAGGAAAAGGCTTAAGTTAAGAAACTGACCTGTGGAAAAACCTGAAGTCCTCGCAACAGTTCCCCTGGTTCACTTAAGCTCAGAACAGAGTTAAAGGTGAGGCATCTGCGCTATAGTATTTCCAGTTAGGATTTTTGGTTATTTTTTGTGATATCTGGTAACGATTAAAGGCTGGAAAAAAACTATTCTAGCATCCATTTCCACACAGGCTTGACCAGAATTATTTTCTTTCCGCTCTTGCTTTCAACTTTTACGATCTCCTCATCATCCATTGTCAGAATAAGCCCTTTTTCAAGACCGTATTCTTCAAGCGCCTCTGTAAGTCCCAGAATTTCTCTTTCCCTGACTGCTGGGCTTCCGAAACAAACCGAGATCTGAATCGCAGCCGAGACTTTCTGGCTGTCCTTTTCCTTAATAATGAAATCACATTCTTTTCTGTTCTGGAAATAGAATACCTGTTTTTCCCTCCTCAGCAGTTCAAGGAGTACAAGGTTTTCAAATCTCAGCCCAAGGCTGTCAGGGTAACCGGGATATACTGCTTTGAAAAACCCTGTATCCCCTATGTAAACTTTACAGGAAGTTTCTTCAATACCGTCATCTTCCTGAAAAACATTAAGTTTTGGGATCCTGTACAGTAAAAAAATATCTTCCAGATAATCAAGATAGTTGTTTATGATCTCCTCATTCTCAATTCCACTCACTTTTTTTAAGGTATCGAGGGAGTATTCCGAAGCCATGTTCGAGATAAGGAATGTAGCGAGCTCTCTTAGCTTCTGGATATCATATCCGGCTACAGCCCCTTGTTGCAGACCTTCTTCAAAGTAGTCCCGGGAAAAACCTATATCACCATTTTTTATTACATCCGGGAAACCGCCACTTTCAAAGTATTGCAGGAACATGCATAATAGTTCATCGCTTCTGGAAGGGGTTAAAAAGCCTGGTTCCGGTATTCCTGTACCTTTAATCCGCAGGTATTCTTTAAAGGAGAATGGGAAGAGCCTTAGAACTTTTCCTCTTCCTTCAAACCTTGAGGAGAATTCATTTATTAATTTTAGTTTAGATGAAGTCAGGAAAATTCCTGCCCCCTGTGTGTGAAGCCTGTCAACCCAGTTTTCCCATTCTGGGAGATTGTGGATTTCATCAAGGAAGTAGAAAACCCGGGCTATTCTATCTTCAGTTTCCCTTTTACAAAGCTCAGCTGCAGTTTTCTCAATAGCCTGCAAACCCTCTGGTCCGATCCGCTGCATCCGACTGTCTTCAAAGTTGATATAGAGTTTTGCTCCATCCACAGAGCCTGCAATCTGACTCAGGAAAGAAGTTTTACCTGCGTGAGGAGGACCTGAGATGAGCTTGATTTCACTGCTTTCCACAGAACAGTGGGGGGAAATGTCACGGGGGACTAACTCTAGAAAATTTTGAAAAAAAGTCTGGTGACTGAGTATCAGGGGAAGAAGTTCTAGTTCTTGCATGTTACCAGAATAGTTTTCGAAGTGGAAATATATAATTTTTCTGGCATTAATAAACATCCTCACCCAATAATAACTCCTGGCACATAAGCTGAGAAAGCTGATAAAATCCGGAAGTGTCTTGCAGACCCGTGAGCCGAGAATTTCCATTTATGGAGAGGGCTTGCTATAAGCACCTGCTTGAGTCTGGTGTTAATACAATGGGGTTAAAATAAATTAATAGAAACATATAAATAAAGGAGTCGATTTGCCCCCTTTATAAAGTAAAAGTCGGGTCAACAGGCAGGAGTCAACCGACAGGTAAGGGTCAGGTCATTTCCTTGAGACTCTGTTAAAACTTTATTCCTTTTTCGGTTCATAAATCGTTTTTGTTTTCCCACAACGTGTACATACAAAATACTTTTCTTTCACATTCGAGGCGTAAATATTCAAGCCGCCGCTTCTTTTCCATTTATGCAGCCCTATAAAGCATAGGATTTTTTTCCTTTGAGATTTTCCGGAAACCTGGTACGGAGCTCTATACCCCAAGAATCCCACTCCTGTCTGCTCTTCTGGAGTTAAAGTTAATCGGTTTTGAATAGGATAACATCTCTCATCGGATTTTATATCATAATCGTTCTGCTACTTTTATAATCTTATTGTAAGTTTAAAAAATGAGATTTTTATAGAGCTAGATTTTTATAGAGTGTTTTTTTATTTAATAAGTTTGAAAAGAAAGGATTCTTACAATTTTTAAAATATTAATATTTATATAAAGAACTATATTTTTTAAAATAAGGAATTAATTTTATTAGAAAGACTGTTCTGAAGAACATGGATAATTAACCGCATGAAAATAAAGGCAGAGTCATCAATTCAAGCACGATATTAACTGGATCTATGTCATATGCTTTGAAAAGATGACTGCTGATATTCTTTCACATGTAATGGCTACTGGGTTCATTGATGGTAACTATATTTCAAACTTGTCAGGTATTCTTAACAGCAGCAGCTCTTTCGGAATTTGAAGCGGCGGAATTTGAACTTATTACAGAAGTCAAATCCGCGGCCACAGCCCCAGCCGCCAAAGCCGCCGCAACCGAACCATTTGCAGCGGTCAAAGTCTTTGAATCTACCAAAACATCCATCAAATCCCATTAGATTTTCCTCCTTGGTTTTACTTTATCTTTTTAATACCTCTTTTGTATCTGGTTTTGAATATCTGAGAAGGTGAAATTTTTTGCATAAGCATGTACGATCTTCGAATCAAGCTTTCTATCAACCCCCTCAGACCACCTATAAAACCCACAGGCAATTATTTCAAAAACCCCGGCAAGAGATTTTTCATTTAAACAAAGACTTGTTTAAATAAAATTGCCCGTGAGTCCAAATAAACATATAATTTGAAATTATATAATATTGCTAGAATAATTTCTCCTTATTATTGGTAGACCTAGAAAATCTGGGCAAATCATTGGCTGAAAAAACAGATTTACTCTTATATTTAATTTACAGAAGGGGTTTCTTATTTTCCTCGATAAAACCGGGATTTTTTGCCTGTAACTCAACTTTCATGAGAAAATAAAGTTTTTCTGACATAAACGATCCTTATTATCGGGCTAAACGCAATTACAGATTCTGAAAGCTATGGATTTTATTGAAAAATAACGAATCACTCTTTCTATTTGCGTAATACATAACTGTACTTCCTTTCTTTGTATGATAAATGCTTCGTATAGACCGCATACAGATAGCTCTAAAACAGCAGAGCCTTTATTTTCATTAGACTAAGCAGTTTCAAATCTTTTAGAAAAACGAGTAAGGGCCTGAGAAAGGATTGACGTAGTTTCCAGGTAAAAAGATATACTCTAAAATGATAATTGAATTTTGAGAGAAATAGAAATACATAGCCATAATTGAAAGAATTTTCCTGAAATTTATCTGCTATTCACTAAAAAAGGCTACATATTCCACTTCCCCGATTTTTTGGTTGAATAGTTTTTATCAATGTCTTTTCGACTTTTTACTTAAGGAGAAGACAAACTAAGTTTAGAGTACGCAATTTCAGAGTGTACACTACGATATACCATTCTCTAATTAGAAATTATCTACTCCCTAATTATATTATCGCATCCGGCAATTAACTTTACTCGATTCATTTTTAGAGATATCGATCTAACTTTAATTGCCAGAAAGTCCAATCAATAATATTACTTTAAATTATATAAATATAATAGAATAATAAATTCTTAATAAATAGAGATTAATAATCTCAATAAACACTGCACTGACAAAGTACTTTTAGCTTTACATTTAATTTGCAATTGCAATTTTTTAATGTATCTTGATAAAATCAGGAGTTTAGTATACAATTCAATATTTAGGCAAAAATAAAACCTGTATGGTATAAATATACTATAATCTCTAATTATAACCAATTTGGTGGCTCAAAACATATGCATTTAGTGAAAGAAATGTTGTTACTTATTTTGTTTTTAAACTCCGATACTCTAATGTCTTTGTTTAAAAGTTTGTTCCTAAAAGTTGATAATTCCTATAAATGGCGAATTTTCGATTTGACTTATTAATAAATTTAGGTATCTGTCAATGCACTGCACCCAAATCAGCCTGAATAGAAATCCTTCGTCCTCAAACACATGAGGATTATAGTTTCTAACTTATAGGTAAAAAATATATAGTCATCAACTCAGGAAAGGAAGATTAATCAGAAGCAATCTTCCCGCTTTGAGATGATGGCTGATATTGTTTTATCCATGTTTAATAGTTCTAGGGCTCAGTACTAAATTCTTAGCACCAACCGCCCCAGCCACAGCCACGGCCCCAGCGACGCCAGCCCCAGTCACGGCAGCCCCAGCCGCCCCATCCACAATTTCCAAACCACATTGTATTTACCTCCACAATTTTGCAGTTCTATTTGTTATTTTATATACTTTTCAAGTGTTGTACAGGTGGACTTTTTAGACTAGAGGATTGTACTTTCTAATCAAAAGTCCTCAACACCCCCATTCATACTTTCACAGCAATTTTAGAAATCATAGAGTTACTTGCTTCCTTTGGATAGGAACATTTTTGCCGTGAAAGTACGATTAAGCATAGAATTACAAATTATATAAAAAAGCTAGAATAACTGGCTCTGTAGAAATCCTTAATTTAATCCATAATAATTGTATTACTTTTTTGTTTATATTATAGACTATTAGTTTAACTTTTACTTCTTTTACTTGATTTCTAACCTTTCTTGCTCTTAATGTTTCTCCAAATTTTCTTTTTACAACAGATATTATTGTCTCTACTATATTCCTTCTATTGTATTTGATCTTATCAAAGTCTTTGTTTAATTGTTTTCTATATTTTCCGTTTATTCTCTTTCTTTTTCTTTCTCTCAAAGGTACTATTGAATCTGCTTTTATCTCTTCTCTTATTAGAGTATGAATTTCTTCGGAATCATATCCTTTATCCATCACATAACATTGAGACTTTCTTGACTTGTTTGATTGTCTTATCAGAGTCTTTGCATGCTTGACATCATGATCTGTTTTTTGGCTAATTTTCCATCCTAATATTACTTTTTTAATAGTGTCTACTGATATTGAAGTTTTAAGGAAGCTCCTTCGGAGCTTCCCTGTTCTCTTAGAATAATAATGACTTGCATAAGAACTCGTAAATCCTGTTGCATCAATTGCCGTAATGAGAACTTTTTCTCCATGTGAGTAAAATAGTTTTAGAGTTTTTGACAAAATTAGGTTAAACAATGAAGAGGGAATTCTGGACACAAACTTTTGAAGAGTAGTGTAATGAGGAACCTTATCAAGGTCAAGTTTTTCCTTTATACTGTTCATGAGGTCAACAAGTTCTACAAAGTCACGGTAGTCTGTACTTATATACTCCTTCAATAAAACAAGAACAAGAAGCTGATGTTGAGTATAAACACGTTTGGAATATTTGCAGGAGTAAAGGTTCAGTCTGGAAGACTGAACCGTTTTAAGACTGAGATCAATAAATTTAATATACTTATTTGATGACAATAGCAATTGCTCCTTTGTTTTTTGTGTGGACAAAAAAATTAAGGAGCATTTTTACAATTTTATTTTTATAATTTTTGGGTAAAAACAGAATTTAGAGGATTTCTACAGAGCCGAATAACTGTTTCTTAATATAAATAGTCTTAAGAAAACTGAATAAACCTTCTGTCAAAAAACAAGCTCACTTTTGCAGTTATTCTACAATATCTAATTCTATTAAAACTCTCAATAAATCAGGAATAATGATCTGTAAGTGATCTACGGTTTACTATTCAAGCAAAAAAAAGCAATCTTAAGAATAGTCGGGGATATATTCCTTGACTAATTTCAATTTGAAGCCTTAAGAGATTTGCATCTGGTTGGAAAGATTGCATGACTCTTTTTATTTCTAAACTTTATAACTTCAATTTTTCCTGTTCTAAGTAAAATATGCATATAAGCGGCGGCTATTCAATAGGATAAGTTTTTTGATTTAGTCCATGGATGAAAATAGACGAAGTCATAAGTTTATAGCAAACTATTATCTTTAACTGGATTAGTCTATTTTTAATATTTATGATTCTTATTAATTTTTTTGCCCATTTTAACTTCTTTTTTTTAACAGTATTCACTCCCGAATCATCAATAGCAAATACAGTAAGTTTGGCACTCCCATCCTTGAACTTCTTTGCAATAAAAACGCATCGGTTTCCACAACCAGGTTCTCAAAATTATCATCTTATCAAAAGACTGTCTGCATAGCTGCAGTAAAGAGTTTAGTACCTGGCTCGTATTTTTTTCAGTATATAAAATGCTATCCCATGAGCATGTATCAGGACTATGGGGATCTTTTCACAGGCAAGGATTTTGTTCTCAATATAATTTCAGGTTGCTTCAAGATCAGAAATATAACCTCGTGTGCGATGCCTTATCCATAAGAATTTTTATCTACATAGCCCCCTCTTTATTTCCTTATTCCGAGACTTGAGTCTGGCGCCTTTGACCGGATTGGGCAACCCTCGTAAATTAAATATAGATCAGGGATCCAGACGGTAACCTATTAAAACATGCACAGGCTTGAGGTCCCAATTCAATCTGTTCTACTGAGTGTATAAGGTTACCCTAGGGAAGTTAAGAAAAGGGCTGTGAGTGCTGAGAATCCAATCCTTTTCTGTAGTTAAACCCCAAGGTATTGGGAAGCATATTATGGTAAACAATTCAGATTTCCATAATCATCTCCAGAATTTCATTCGGGTTTATGAGCCTTAAAGTTCCCTCTTATTTTCCATACCAAGTTAGTGACTCAGATCAATAGTTTTCCAGGCCAGTGGCTTTCCAGATCAAATCCTGTGCATGAAACGGAAAACATCTTCATGCTGTACCTTGACCTCGACTCCAAGGCTCTTTCCCTCAGCATCCATAGCTTCCTGGAAAGCTGCAAGGTCAAAGTTCTCCTGTGGAGCTTCTGCAAGCATAATCATGGTAAAGATGCCCTGCATAATAGTCTGAGTGATATCAACAATGTTTACGTTGAAATTTGCCATCACAGTAGTGATCCTGGCAACAATTCCTACTCGATCACTGCCTATAACCGTAATAATGAAACGACTTGATGCCATCTTATATCTCCTGCTGCTCGGACTTTTTTCCTGCAAACTGATGCTTAAACGTTTAAATTGATAGATAAATGTGAGATTTTGCTCAGATTGAAGACCTGATACCTAATAAATTAAACTACTGTTTTAAAATAAATCAGCTCTGAGAACTGCTTATATTTAATTATTCTCAAAGGAAATTGATCTCAAAGGAAAATACCCTTAGATTAAAGTTTTTTAATGAAATGTTCTTAAGAATTATAAAGGAAAAGGAAGTTCAGTGATGCGAATGAAAGTTCAGCGCAAGATAAGTTAAAAACCAGATCTGGAATGATAAATTTTATTAAGCCTTGCCTGCAACTAAATAAAAAGATTTAAATGTAAAATTTCAAACCTTGCCTTTACAAACGAGTTCAATAATTTTCTCAGCAACTTCGTTAATATTTTCTTTTCCTTTAAGTTTTATTGAAAAATCAGCATATTTTCGGTACAGCGCCATCCTTTCTTCAAAAATTTCTTTCAGGCTCCTGTCCCTGAGTCCTACTATGCCTCTTTTTCTTGCATTGGGAAGCCTTCTTGTAATGCTTCTGAAGGAAGCATCCAGAAAAACTATTTTCGATATTTTCTTCAGATGTCCCATGGCTTTTTCGGAATAAACCACACTCCCGCCAGGGGAAATAATGCAACTGTCAACCTGGCCGAGCTTCAGGATAGCTTCTTCTTCAAGCCTGATAAGAGCCGAGTCCCCTTCATTATCAATCAGGGTCTGAAGGGGCATTCCTGTATTTTCCGTGATCAGGTGATCCACATCGATAAAAGTGTAGTCAAGGCGTTTTGCAAGTACTCTTCCGATAGTGCTTTTTCCTGCACCTGCCATCCCGATTAATGTTATGTTCATTGACGCACTCTTCTCAGTTCTAGAAATAAAGGAACCCGCTATTTGAAGTTTCCCGACACAAAGGCCAGAGAACTATAAATCATCCGGACAAGATATATTCTCCAGCTATATATAATGTACAACGTTGCCATTTATCCGAAAGGATCTATAATTAAGGTCAAGAACCCTTACTTTCTGTTACTATTTTAATTTATGCACTTATTGTATTTTCTCTACATGTTTGGTGAGGCTAAAAATAGTAGAGAGAGTTCATACCGTTAAGAGCAAAGTTTATTTTGAAATTGCTAAAAACTTTAATGGTGATAAAGTTTTAACAGATGGTGCTTCTACTCTTGCGTATAGCCTGCCAGGATATATACCATATCCTTCGGTAAATAAAATTGTAGGCTAAAGATTCCTGGGTAAAAAAGAAAAAATAGCTTGCCTGGATGTTAATATTCTGAGAGTTACCAATAGCACAAATAGAAATATGTATTTAAGAACGGTCATAAGGTTTATTAAAAATAAGGACATTATGAAAAAGCGTAAGTGACCTTAAAGATTAATTTAGAAGTAGATGGTAGGGTCGAGTCCCTATTCTCGTCCCTACCTGCGATCCAACCCAAAGATTAAGAGGAAACCCTATTACTCTTAATCTACATTCTATAGTGGTGTGGGGATATATATCATAACCGTCCCAAAAAAAAATTCTTAAGCCTAATTTTTAAGCATATCTTGCATTTTTTCTCCAGCAAAACTTTTAATTGCATTAAAATATTTAATCAAAATATGGAATTAAATACATAGAATTAAAATATTGATTGTTGATGAAATCAATATAATGAACTCCCGCTAAACTAAAGATTTAGCGGCTTTCTGAGTCATCCTTCCATTGAGGGCAAGTCCAAGCCGTTGGGAGCAAATACTTAGAATACAGGTTTTTATTTAAAAATAGAAATAAAGGATTTTTAGATTCAATGACAGAAGTTTAGAGGAATGATAGGAATCCACTTTTGGTCCGCGGATTCCTATCGATGATCCCAACCCCATAAGATTGAGAGAAAACTCAACAACTCTCAACCTGCACTTCTTAATATACTATTTTGAGATATATATTATAACCTATCTAAAAAATAATTTCCGATTGAATTTACTGAATATATGTATATTTTTTCTCCCTTTAAAAATTTTAATGAGACAAAAATAATGCCATACAATAAATGCATACATAAAAAAAGCAATTGAGACAATAGAAAATAAAAAGGGTTCACAAAACCCTTAAAAAATTCCAGCCGTTTGGAGCAAGTACTTTGAATAGACATTCAAGTAAGGTAAGACCTTAGAGGTGGGAAGCCGTTAAAACTTACAGAACTGTAACTCTGGGTATAGGCACCTGCCGTAAAGATATAAACCCGATTTCCTTCCCGCATTGTATGAGGAAAATTATACTTGTAATGTTCATAAAGAATATCCATGCTGTCGCAGGTCGGGCCTGCAAGGATTACTTCTTCAGCACAGCCCTTTTTATCGCAGAAGATAGGATATTTGATGCACTCATCAAGGGTTTCTATAAGGCCCCCGAATTTGCCGATATCGAGATACACCCATTTGTACTGGTTAAATCTGGCTTTCTTGGAGATCATCACAACTTCACTTACGATTATTCCGGCATTGGCGACAAGAGAGCGCCCGGGCTCTATGATAATTTCAGGTAACTCTTCCCCGAAGTCTTCATGCAAAAAACGTCGGATTTCCCGTGCATAAGTCTCTAAATCATGAGCCTGCGCCTGGTATTTTGCAGGAAAACCTCCACCGAGGTTGATCATCTTCAGATATATGCCCTTTTCAGCCACTGCCTCAAAAAGATACTTGCACTTGGAAATGGCATTGTCCCACTGACCAATGTCCCTTTGCTGGGAACCGACATGAAAAGAAAGCCCATATGGCTCAAGCCCCAGTTTTTCAGCTTTCAAAATAAGTTTATAAATCAGATCGGGATGCGAGCCGAATTTTCTTGAGAGAGGCCAGTCAGCCCCATCACTCTCAGTAAGGATACGGAAAAAGACTTTGGATCCTGGCGCTCTTCTGGCTAACTTTTTCAAATCGCTCTCAGAATCGGTAACATAAAGCCTCACCCCCTTTTCGTATGCGTACGCTATGTCCTTTTCCTTTTTGATAGTATTGCCGTAACTGATCCTTTCAGGCTCTACATCAAGCTTGAGAAGTTGATCAAGTTCGTAGATTGTTGCCACATCAAAATTCGAGCCTTTATTCTTCAGGGCAAGCACAACCTCATCCGTGGGGTTAGCTTTTACAGCATAATGAATTTTCGCAAAAGGCATGTGCTCTACCAGTTCTTCATAGCTTTGCTCTATTCTCTGCAGGTCAACGATTAAAAACGGGGTTTCTTTGTCACGGGAGAATTTTTTAATTCGGTTAAACTCGTCTCTTGAGATGAAATCCTCTAGTGGAAACTCGTAACGCTCTCTTCTCATATTTACTCCCTCTCTAAATGTGAAATGTTCCGCAATTAAACTTATGGAAAATTACTTGTTAATAATTTTTAGTATCTCACTATTTGTAATGATTATTAAGTTTATAATCAATTATTTTGGTAATGCGTGAAATAGAACGATTCAAATAGAATTTAAGGTATATAAAACTAATTGTTAATGAATAAAAAGACATAAAAATAGCTTAAACAATTAAATATTTGATATAATTCGTTATATTGTGGAAAGAAGCTTAATTAAAATGATTTTTTATATTAAAGACGACAAAAATCCTTTTAATCCTGCAGAAGAAACGAGAAATCGTAGATGGTCCAAAAATATGCATAGATAATTTTATCCCTAAAAGATGATATTAAGAATCTAAAGTCTAATAGAGACTCTATTAAACAGTTAAATATTGTTGGGAGACTTGTTTATCTGTATTTCCATCAGAAAACTATTATTAAGCCATTTTCACTGAAGCTCAAATTTACGAATTTCCTAATTAATTTTAATATGTATTGGACAGATGCTTCTTTCGGGTTCTGAGCAGTGCTATCAGAAGAGCGATTCCAGCAAGTACGAGACCATAAGTTATGACCACCAGGCTTAGCTGGAGAAAAAGAAATACCGTGGAGAGGGTACCAAGAAACGGGAGTAAGGGGAAATGCCCGATATTCAGGGGTACTTTATAAGGACGATTTCTGTCGGGGTCAGTATAACGAAGCTTTATCAGGGAAAGATTGACCATGAAAAAGACAATGAAGATCATGAAATTAGAAATATTTGCTACAACTGCAATATCCCTTAACAGCACAAACAGAGCTGAGAGGCAGACAACCCCGAAAATTGCGACCCACGGAGTATGGTAACTGCGGTGCACCCTGGAGAGACTTTCTGGAAGCGACCCTGCGTATGCCATGCCATAGACAATCCTCGACCCTCCAAGCAAAACCACAAGTACAGTATTCATAGTGGAAAAAAGGGCAATCCAGGACATAAGGACAAAAGCGTCATTCCCAAAAGAAACAGCCACAACATCAGCAAGCGGAACTCCTGAAAGTCCCAGAATCCGAAAATCGAGCACGCTTACGGCAGTTATTGCCACACATACATAAAGAAGAACCGTAAAAAATATGGCAATAAGCAGAGCTTTCGGAGTAGTTTTTTCAGCTTCTTTCGTTTCCTGAGACAATCTCACAATATCTTCAAACCCGAGAAACGCAAAAAAAATCAGAGTTGAAGCCTCAAAAACTCCTGCCAGATCAGGAGCCTCAAAATAATTTATCGTCCCAAGGTAGGGGAACCCGGTGTAAATGACAATTAAAAGCCCAGTTACTTCTAGGAGACTTATCATACTAGCCAGCCGGGCAGATTCCTTGATCCCATATACCATAATAAGGCTGAGAAAAATAAACAAGCCTATTACCCCTACTAAATACCCGCTTCCGAAAAGGCTGCTGAAATACCTGCCAAACCCCAAAGCAACCGCAGAGCTCGTTATTACTACATAACAGATAACGAGCAATCCAATAAATAGGCCAGTGCGTTCTCCGAAAGCTCTTTTTACAAATTCATACTCTGCTCCAGCTCTGGGATACATGGAAGAAAGCTCCATATAGCTAAGGGCGGAAAGTGCAGCCGCTGCTCCAGCAAAGAGAAAAGAAAACCAGACCATATTGCCTGCAAGCCCTGCAGCTCTTCCCATAAGTACATAAATCCCGGCTCCTAGAATATTACCAATTCCTACCAGAGTAATCTCTAGCAAATTCAATTCCTTTTTTAGCTCAGATTCCCCTTTCATAAGAAACCCCTGCGTCCAGAACTTGGGATTTAGGACAAAGATAATCTAAAAACTGGATAGACCTGTTAGAAAGACTATTTTCTGAAAGCTTATAATCAAGTCTACGTTACCTTTCTTTCCAAACTACCCTTTTATATAATGCTCTAGTCCCAATAAAAGGCTTAGTTTCCGGAAACAAATTTAAGTCCAGGCATTATGTCTGCAGTAAGCTTATGCATAATCGTAATCCTGACCTTCAGTAACTTATGTTGCTATTCTCCATTAATTTGTCAGATTTGCATGAAAAGAAAATAAAATGAAAATCGGAATTTCGATTCCCACCTTAAATGTAGCGCCGTAAATAGCTGCCAAAAAAGGTTGGTAAGGTCTCCAAACTGGATCAAATGCACTTTACGGACGAAAGGAGCCTTACAGGTACACTAAAAAAGGGTTCTCAAGATCTGAATGCAGAGACTTTTCAGGTTATGTTTTCATTTTTTGTGCAAGCTCTCGGCCAATATCCTCAATCTTTTTCAAATCTTCGTCTCTGGGCTTGCCCTTCACCTGAAGTGTTCCAACAACTTCCATCTTCGAAGGAACAAGAATATCCCCTGCCTGTTTCAAAGCTCCTCCGCCCCAGCCAAAGGATCCGAGTATGACCCCATACTTTGCAGGTGGATTGAGAGCTTTTACAAGGTAAGTGCCGTAAACAGCAAGAGGGTGCATGCCTGCAAGGACGGTGGGAGCCCCGAGGATAATAGCACGGGAGTCGACCAGTTCCCTTGCGATATCTCCTGTATCCGAGACTGCAAGGTCATACATCCTGACATCTATACCTTCTTTCATCAGCACTTCGGCAATAGTCCTAACCATAAGCTGTGTGGAACCCCACATACTCACATAGACAATAAGGGCTTTATTTTCTGTCTCTCCTGCTGTCCACTTTGCATAGGGCTCAAGTATACGCTGAGGATTTTTATAAATAGGTCCATGGCTCGGGGCAATAATTTCAATATTAAGGTCCTTTATTTTTTCAAGAGCCTTTGCTCCCATTTTCCCAAAAGGCATCATTATTTCCCCGTAATAGCGTTTTGCAAGAGGAATAAGGTCTTCCAGGTCTTCATCGTAAAGGCCCTGGGCTGTGTGAGCCCCGAAGAAATCACATGGGAAAAGTACCCTGTCTTCAGGCAGGTAAGTGAACATGGTTTCAGGCCAGTGAAGCCAAGGAGCTTCGATAAAGCGCAGGGTTTTGCCCCCTAGGTCAAGCGTATCTCCTTCGGCAACGACCTTAACCCGGCCCTCAGGCAGTTCATGATACAGGCTTGCCATCTTCACGCCTCTTTCCGTCGTAATAAGCACTGAGGCAGGAGCCCTATCCATGATATAACGAATAGCACTGGCATGATCTGGTTCGGCATGATTCATAATAAGGTAGTCCAGTTTTTCAAGACTGGAAACCATATTTATCTTCTTTTCGAACTCCTCTTCGAAACCAGGGTTCACGGTATCTATGAGAGCTACTTTTTCTTGTCCTTTCACAAGATAAGCATTGTAGCTCGTGCCCTGAGGCAGCGGAATCAAAGCATCAAACATTTGGCGGTTCCAATCTTTTGCCCCAACGTAGAATACGTCTCTGACAATCACAGGAATACTGTAAGTCTCCATATTTTTCCTCCATTCTTCCCAATGCATAAAATTGGCTCAAAATGGGAAGTAGATAAAATCTCCATCCACTTCTGCAATTTGAGAACTGAACTTATTTAATGGTTATATTGTATTCGTATGATATATTTATTAGGCAAAACCCTTAACTGACGAAACCTCAACGGAAGGAACTTTAACTGGCATCTCAATTTAATCATTAAATATAATTTTACTTGGAATTAAGAGTAGAGTTATGCCATCTCTATCCTTTTATTATTTTTTATAAAAAACAATAAAGGGAAAACTTTATATAGACAGCAGTAAGTTATCTCCTTCCTAGTAGGCAAGAGTTTTGAAAATTATGCCAATGAGGCTACCCGTGAGCCTGAAAATATTCGGAATTAACAAGGCTTTAACGTCCGAATATGCAGTAAAAAAGAAGGGATAATCATGAAACCATCATCTATAAAAATGAATCCTAATAAGCTGGTACAGTATCTCAACAAACCAGCAGATGAATTCACCAAAGAAGACATCATGAAGTTCATCAGGGAGAATGGCATAAAGATGCTCAACTTCCGTTATGCTGGCTGGGATGGGAGACTTAAAGCCTTAAACTTCATCATCAGGAGTGAAGAACACCTTGATACAGTACTTTCCACCGGAGAAAGAGTGGACGGTTCCAGCCTTTTCAAATACATTGAAGCTGACTCAAGCGACCTTTATGTCGTGCCTAAATACCGCACTGCTTTTGTAAATCCATTTGAAAAAATCCCGACCCTTGACTTACTCTGTTCATACTTTGATAAAGATGGGAATCCTCTTGCAAGCTCAGCCGAAAACATCATGAAGAAGGCTCACGATGTCCTTAAGGAGAGGACAGGATACGAGTTAAATGCAATGGCTGAACTCGAGTATTATATTATTTGCGACAAGGACAAGATTGACACTGACTTCCCGGCTGTTGACCAGAGAGGGTATCATGAGGCAGGCCCTTTCACAAAATTTGAGCAGCTCAGAAAGGATACAATGCTCGCTATTGCTGAAGCTGGGGGATTAATAAAATACGGGCACTCTGAAGTCGGAAATTTCACTGACGATAAATACTACTACGAACAGAATGAAATCGAATTCGAAACCACAAATATTGAGGACGCTGCTGACCGCCTGCTAATTGGAAAATGGATGCTCAGAATGATTGCAGCCCAGTATGGAGTCACTGTCAGCTATGCCCCGAAAATTACGGTCGGAAAAGCAGGCAGTGGACTGCATATCCACATGAAGCTCATGAAAGACGGCAAGACTGCAACTGTTGACGATGAGGGAAAGTTGAGTGATTCTGCAAAGAAAGCAATCGCTGGCTGCCTGGATGTTGCTTCAGCGATTACCGCCTTTGGGAACACGATTCCGACATCCTACCTGCGCCTTGTACCTCACCAAGAAGCTCCAACGAACATCTGTTGGGGAGACAGAAACCGCTCTGCACTTATTCGAGTGCCTCTTGGGTGGTCCGGTGATGCAAGCAAAATGATTACCATTGCAAACCCGAACTATTCTGAAGATCTCAAGGATTATCACGGCAAACAGACGTATGAATTCCGTGCTGCAGACGGCTCTGCTAACATTTATCTCCTCCTTGCCGGACTTTGTGTTGGTACCCGCCATGGTCTTGAGATGGATAATGGTCTTGATCTTTCAAATAAACTTTACATTAATGTGAATATCTTCAAGGATGAACACAAAGACAGGCTTGCCGAGCTAGAACACCTGCCTGCCTCCTGTTACGAGTCAGCCCAGGCTCTGAAAGAAAAGAAAGAGATCTTCATGAAATACGATGTATTTACTGAAGGCATGATTGAAGGGATTGTCAGCAACCTTGAAAATTACAACGACTACCAGCTCAGTGAGAGGCTCTACGGCAATAACGGAGAAATCAGGAAACTTGTGGACCAGTACATCCACATTGGCTGAGACTGTTTCAACATTTTAAGAAGCGTTTCCTGTTCTGGAAAACACAGATCCCTGCTTCTCAGAAAGCAGGAATCTGCCCAAAACAATTTTCTTAAAAAACTCATTTTCTATAGTTTCAGGAAATTAACCTTTTATTGCTTTTGATACCAACTTCTTCATTTTTTTACTCAATGTTTCTTACTACTTTTGACTTCAGGCTTCTTCACAACTTTTTCACTTAAGGTTTTCTTTACCCCAGTTCTTACCTGACTCTCATCCAGTGAGTTTATTCATTCTAGTTTTACCCCTTCTGACTTTTCAGCACTGCTTTGCACAGACACTTCAAGTTTTATATCCAGAGCTGAAATTCAGGGTTTATTTTATTTATCTTAACGAAATCTATAGGTAGCGTAAAGCGATAGAACCTGAATTAAGTATCCGAATTGATCAGAAATGAAAAATAATAGCAATCCAGAAAAACCCATTAAAAAAGATAGAGACCTCCCTAAAAACTCTGTTCCAAAAATAACCATAATAAGTTCTGCTCCTGACCTTGCCAGCCAGAATATTAAAGCCCATCTCCTGAGCCTTGAGGAATGGGAAATTCTTGAACTCCCCGAAAATTCTGGATTCTCTGCTGCCAGGGAATCAAGGGATGGAAGATTCAGGCTTATCGAAATCGAAGAGATGCATGTCTTTCAGGACAGGCTCGACAGAAGACTCGAAAACATAGGGCTGCCAGCCTCTCTTATAATTTTTGCATCCAAACACCGGAGTAAAGAGGGAATTTCTTCCCTGACTGTACATTGCACAGGAAATCCCTCAGATGAAGCAAGGCTTGGAGGCTGCCCTAAATCCCTTGCGGTTTCCTCCCCGGCTGCCATGAAATCCATTCTTATGGAAATGAAGCGTCTAGTTGAGCAAAAAGATCTGAAGTATGATGTTACCCTCGAAGTGACCCACCACGGGCCCACAGAACTTTCCGTTCCGTCGCTTTATACCGAAATTGGGAGCACCGAGGTGCAGTGGAAAGATCCTGATGCAGGCGAGGTTGCTGCAAAAGCCATCCTTGCAGTATCCCTTGAGAAAGTGCCTACTGCTATCGGTTTTGGAGGCGGGCATTATGCCATGCGCCAGACAGGACTTCTACTTGAAACCGGAATCTCTTTCGGGCATAATTTTCCCAAATACCAGCTTGAATTCGTGGACGAAGCCCTGATAAGGCAAGCGGTAGATAAATCTGAAGCTGATTTTGCTTATTTTGACCGGAAATCCATGAAAAGCAAAGACAAAAACAGAATTTCTGAAATCCTTGAGAAACTGGGGCTCAAAGTCCTTAAAGAATCCGAGATCAGGGAACAGTATGGGCATGAGAATTGATAGTATAATAAATTACATAAGATAACTGCTGATTTTGGGGGACAATATTTTAACTTAGATATTTAGCCGCAATTCATTGACAGCATTCCTCATGGCAAGTATCAACAATTTTCATGAAATAAGTAAATCCCTTCTTCTTTCTCCCAAATCTCACTTTCTATTTTATTTTACTTATAAACATTCTGTTTGCGTAAAAACACAGCCAGTAGCCATCTTTACTCATATTTAATTGACAGTTTTACATAAAAGCTGTGAGAATACTATTTTTGAGAAATTTGAGGAACATAATACTTGGAAAAAATAATGAAAAACAGTAGAAAAATGAGCCTAGAGATCCCATATTCCAGAAAACCATTACTAAGCTCTTTTTCCAGTCATTCGCAATGTTTTTACACATCCGTAAATTTTGTCTAAGCTTATTGCTTCAGTTTCATCGGTTCTCCGCAACATGTTACATCGCCTGTACAGCAGGCGTCTGTGGCGCAGGAAACGTCTCCACATTCTTTTACGACCTCAAGCTCAAAACCGCATCTTTCACAGCGAAGAACCTGACCCATTTTCAAATCTCCACAATTCATCTTCATACCACCTCAATTGCTTGATAGAAAAGGTATGTAATTTAGGTTCAAACTGCTTTTGAAACAATGTTTCTGAACACTGGTCTGTAAGGAACATGGAGATAAGTGCTCAAACTTGCTTCTGGACTTCATTAATTAATTGTGCCGTCTTGACCGTGTTTCCAATAGAAACAAGATATATAATGAACGATAGGAACCATCCAATTACAGGAATAAAGAACATTGCAACTGTACATATAGACGTAGCCAGTGCTTTTTTATCTTCAGCAACGTACACATACCCCCATCCGGGCACAAGAGATAACAGGAACGCCAGAGCCACAACTTTTTGACCCTTCTCCTTCTCGATTTCACGACATTCTGGACAGAACGTGCTCCTTTTTCCCACATATTCTAACGTTTTAAAACAGTTAACACAATACGAATATTTAGATTTCACAACACCCACTAATTTTGTCGGTTTATCTTCCCAGTTAGTATACATATGCCCCAAGTTGAATACCACCTTTAAATAAAGTATATATATTAAAACTCATGAATGTATAAAAAAGTGATGTACATAAAAAATTATATTCAGGAAGTATTAAACATTAGTATTATGAGTTTGCTGTAAATTGAGAGTCAATGTTTTGTATACTGTGTATAAATTCGTTCTTTGATGTTGGTGAAATCTACTGCAGAATAACTTATTGAGTTTACGATTTTACAGAAATTTAAGTACATTGCCAAAAAAAAGGCTTGAGCGCAAACTTTTTTTTGAAAAAGTTTGATCAAAAACGGCGTTGTCGGCGAGATCAAGCGATGCCACGCTTGCCGCTCAATGATTTCGATGCGCGGTTTATTGGGTGCAGAAGTTCTGGCTAAAGGGGGGTTGACCGAAAATTATATAATTAGGGAAACCCTAACTAACAATCAGATCGAGAATGAGGGAGAAAAAAGAGCATTTGTTCATAATTTTTGAAAAACTGATCAAAATTAAAAGTGAATGCTCTTCTCAAATCTTCTCAGAGTGTGGGCTATCGGATCTTACGCTCAAGCAGATCGAATATTTAAAAACCATTGATGAATACGAGGAAGTAACATTTAGCAGGCTTGCTAAGATCACAAGCAACTCAAAGCCCACCATCACCGAGATGATTAATAAATTTGTCAAAATGGAGTGTGTCTACAGGGAGAGATCCCAGAACGATGGTAGAATTTTTTACATTCGTCTTACAGAGAAAGGGCAGACGATAGCCCACGCTGAGGAGCACGCTTTATTGCAGGTTATCGAGAGGATAGCAAATTCGCTGGATGAGAAAGAGATGGACATGCTTATCAAAATTCTGGGAAAGATAAGGTAATTTTTTTTGTCCTCAAAAATAGTTAGGTTAATTGAAACTAAATACTTGAGATAATAATTGAGACGATTGACAATGTATTCAGAGCAAACTAGAGAAAACCGAGAGAAATTGGTAGTACCCCTTTTTGGGATAGTGGTTTATCCTAAAAGCCGGACAAAACTCATGGCTGACAAAGTTACCGGCGAAATCCTGTTAAATGAGATGAGAAATGCCGAATCCGTGAGTGCCATCGGGTTGACAGTAAAAAGCGGCACGAAAGCTTCGGAACTGTCCGAAGAAAGCTTGTACAAAATCGGAAATTTACTTAAAATCACATTTATACAGCCTGCTGATGACGGATATCTTATTGTCGCAAAGGCTATTCAGAGAGTAGAAGCAGTCTCTCTATATAGAAGGGATGGGCTGTTTTATTCGACATACAGTCCTGTCTATGATGTGCCTGACTTCGATGAGGAAACTGAAGCTGAAGTTATGGCAAACATAAAGAAAACAATTCACGAAATAAGCAAGAGGTTCCAGGGCTCGGAGCAGTTTACCAACCCTATCGAGAAGATGGATTCCATTGACCAGATAATGGGATTTGTCATGCCGTACATACCCGTGAAACTTGCTGAAAAACAGAGGCTTCTGGAGCTAGCTTCAGTTCGTGAACGGTATCTTTTATTCCTCCACATTCTGACAAAGCATAAAGAGAATATTAACCTACAGATCGAAATGGCAAAAAAAGTTACCGACAGAATAAGCAAGTCGAACAGAGAAGCAATGCTCCGCGAGCAGCTGAAGGTGATTCAGGAAGAACTCAATGGAGGAGATGACTCAGCATCAGGTGATGCCGCATACAGGGAAAGGATTGAGAACTCAAAGATGCCTGATGAGGTAAAAAAGAAGGCTCTGTCCGAGCTGAAGAAACTCGAAACCGGAGGCAATCACAATCCTGAAGCCAATGTTATAAGGAATTACCTCGACCTCATGCTCGACCTTCCCTGGGTAACCGAAGAGAAAAAGAGCATTGACATTGCCGAAGCCCGGCGTGTGCTTGAGAGCAACCACTACGGACTTGAAAAGGTCAAGGAGAGAATAATCCAGCACCTGGCAGTAATGAAACTGAAAAAGGAGAAACAGGGCTCAATTCTACTTCTTACTGGGCCGCCAGGAACCGGGAAAACAAGCCTTGGAAAAAGCATTGCTGATGCCTTGGGCAGGAAATACGTACGGGTCAGCCTCGGAGGCGTAAAAGACGAAGCCGAAATCCGTGGTCACAGGCGGACATATGTAGGAGCTCTTCCAGGAAGGATTATTCAGGGCATGAGAAAAGCAGGCACCAAAAATCCAGTATTTATCCTTGACGAGGTTGATAAGCTTTCAGCTTCTTACTCTGGAGACCCGGCAAGTGCCCTTCTCGAAGTCCTTGACCCTGAACAGAATAGTACCTTCTCAGATCACTATCTGGAAGTTCCATACGACCTGTCGGATGTGCTGTTCATAGCTACTGCCAACTCTATGGCAAGTATCCCCTGGCCGCTTCTTGACAGAATGGAGACGATTGAGATTTCAGGGTATACAAAGAATGAGAAACTCGCAATTGCAAAAGACCATCTGCTTCCCTATATCCTGGATGAACACGGTCTTGATGCGGAAAAACTCAAAATCGAAGATGAAGCCCTGAAGGTAATTATCGATAAATACACCCGCGAGGCAGGCGTCCGTGGACTTAAAAAACAACTTGCTAAGATTGCAAGATTCGTATCCGAAAAGATCGTGTCAGGCAAAGCCGACCTTCCTTACGTTGTAAGGGTGGATATGCTTAAAGAAATCCTCGGAAAAGAGATAATTCGGCAGGAAGAAGCCAGAAAAGAGAATGTACCCGGCGTGGTTACAGGACTTGCCTGGACACCTGTAGGAGGAGATATTCTCTTCATAGAAGGCACGTTTATGCCAGGCACTGGAAAGCTTACGCTTACAGGCCAGCTTGGTGATGTTATGAAAGAATCTGCAAAGATATCTCTGAGCCTTGTAAGGTCAAGGCTTGCAAACACTGCAAACAGCTTTGACTTCACTTCAAGCGACATCCACATCCACGTGCCTTCAGGTGCAACCCCGAAGGATGGTCCATCTGCTGGTGTGACCCTTTTTACGGCTCTGACGTCCCTGATTACGGGCAAAGCTGTTGACCCGAAACTTGCCATGACAGGCGAAGTAACGCTAAGTGGCGCCGTACTGCCTGTTGGCGGCATAAAAGAAAAAGTCCTTGCAGCCCACAGGGCAGGCATAAAGAAGGTAATCCTGCCGAGAGAGAACGAAAGGGATCTTGAAGATGTGCCTGAAGATGCCAGAAACGAACTTAAGTTCATACCTGTAGAGACTATCGAAGAAGTCCTGAAAGAAGCCCTGGATATTGACCTGCCCAAACCGGTAGCGCCATTTTCGGGAAACACTTTCGCACCTGCACACAATGCATAAGTGTTAAGAATTATGCCCAAGCACTGAAAATAATGCGTAAGCCTTGACAGGTGCAGAATAGGGGTTAACGGCTTATCAAAGCCGCAAATACCCCATACTTTTCTTAATTTACATAATTCTGAGACACCCTCTATTTTTCTTCCCATTTTTTCATGATCTGATTCTCTCGCCTAAATTATCCGAGATTCTATTTGAATTATATCTGATATTTGTCTGGAGGATTCAAAGCACTTCAGTTCTTTTTTATAGCGATTGTGCTAGCCGTATCGGAAATAAAATTCTATTCTATAAGCTGAAACTAACGCAGTTGATTGATTAAACTCAAGAAAATGCGCCTTTTTTGAGGATCTGACTATTTTTTGGGATCTGACTATTTTTTGAGCCCTATATGGATTTCAGGCTTTAGAGAAATCAAAAAAGAATAATAACCGTAAAACGGGAATTAAATTGGGAATTAGAAAATTAGAGATTAGATCCAGATTTAAACCCAGATAGTAAGTCCTGATTTTTCACCACACTTATTTAACTTTCTTTTTCTTATTGACAGCAAATATTATCCTGTTTGGAGATTTATATAAAGCCTGAACGCTTGGAGGCAAAATCATGAAAGTAATGGCAATAAACGGAAGCCCAAGAAAGAACTGGAACACAGCGACCCTGCTGGAGAAAGCTCTTGAAGGTGCAGCATCAGAAGTCGCAGAAACAGAAATTGTCCATCTCTATGACCTTGAGTTCAAAGGGTGCACAAGCTGCTTTGCCTGCAAAGTAAAAGGCGGAAAAAACCTTGCAAGATGCGCTGTTAAAGATGAACTGACCCCTGTGCTTGAAAGGCTGGAAGCTGCCGATGCGGTAATCCTTGGATCGCCAATTTACCTTGGGAATTCTACAGGCGAAATGAGATCCTTCATGGAACGCTATATATTCCCGTATATTACTTATTCAGTTGACGTTCAGACATTTTATCCGAAAAATATCCCGATTGGTTTCATCTACACCATGAATATCAAGGAAGAAAACTTTGATATGTTTTGTCTTGATAAGGTTATTGAGCTGAACGAAAGGCTTGCAACAAGAATTTTCGGGTATTCCGAATCATTATGGAGTACCGAAACATACCAGTTTGATGATTATTCAAAGTATCTCTCATCAATCTTCAATTCCGAAGAGAAGGCAAAAAGGCGAAAAGAAGTATTTCCACTGGACTGTCAAAAAGCCTTTGAGATGGGGGCAAGGTTCGTGAGAAGACAAAAGGCTCTGGAAGCAGAGAAGGAGAAGTAATAGAAATTAAAGGAAAAATAATAAAATTTAAAGAAAAAATTACTTAAACTCAGGCAGTTTTACCATATCCGTGAAGAACTGGCAAAAAAGTTAAATCTGTCCACAGCTTCAGAAGAAAGTCCCAGTCCTTCAAACATTTCCCTGAAAACTGCCCTGTATTCCTCTTCAGGTATAGTTTCCCCACTGCTTCCAGGGGGCATTATGATTTCTAGTCTGACCTTTCCTGAGGCATCGAGGTCAACTATGTACCTGTTCCCATTATCATAAGTCATTATCCTCGCCTCCGGGATAAAATACCTTACCGAACCCAGCCGGTTTCCGTCCTTATAAAAAACTTCTTCTCTATCCGAACCTGCTGTCGAGTACGCATAAATACCCATAGGTGACCCGTAACTGGAATAGTCACTGTTTTCCATGAGATAGGCATATACACCCGGAAAATCCAGAGATTCATTCACCTGTATTTCAGCGTTCCAGGCCTGGTTTTGTGCTGCTTTTTTCAGAGCCCCAAGATAATTTTCCGAAGCTTCTTCATCCAGGCTGAAGAGAAGCCCGAATTTTTCAAGCATCCATGAGTCATCCGGAAGCTCCGAAAGCTGTAAGGGAGATTCGG
This sequence comes from Methanosarcina flavescens, assembly GCF_001304615.2. Lineage (NCBI taxonomy): Archaea > Methanobacteriati > Methanobacteriota > Methanomicrobia > Methanosarcinales > Methanosarcinaceae > Methanosarcina > Methanosarcina flavescens. Next base: position 3,251,261 of record NZ_CP032683.1, read on the forward strand.
GGTCGGAGTGGCTGAAGTTCGAAATCGCCACACAGGTTCTGGCTTCCGATCCGTCTTCACAAATGAAAACCGTAAGCTCGGAGTTACTATTATAATTAAACCTTATATCCTGCACACGAGCAGCCCCTCCGAAACTTTCCCGGACTTTCGGGACATCACCGGGATCAAAGCCCGAAAAACTTCCTGGCCAGGGACAGGAGCCTTCCACCTCATAACCAGCTTTTTTCGCTTTCGTAAGTACGGAACTATAGTCAAAAGGCCCGATATCGACTTTCTCCTCGGTATAGTACCAGAAACTATCAATCAGACCCATTAATAAAAAAGGGCTGTAGAGATACAGTACAAAAAGGAGAGGAAGAATTAATAATAGTATCAGTATGGCTTTTTGTTTATTCAAGAAACCCTCAACTCCAATAAATATCAGTAAGAGTAATAATACCAGTGTTACGAGTTATAGTCAAATCTTAAAAAGTTCGGAGAATACCAAATAACTTTTTGTTGCATCACAATAAAGTATAAAAATAATAAATAAGTTTGCCTTATTTGCAAACTGTCAGATCAAAAAAAACTAGAGAATTTGCGAATCAGAGAAGCCTGCTCAAAGCAGTTCCAAGATGGAAATATAGACTGGACATCGAGACGGAGACTCAGTAAAAATCAAAGAATCGGGACCCTATGTTCAAACAGTCCCCCTGATACCTCTCTTCTGCAAAATGCACCACGCAGCAAGTACAAGGGCTCCGCAGCCCAGAGCAATTGCTCCGAGCACAGGGATCTTATCTGCCCACTCAAGAGAGATGAACCACATACCTATAGCCCCGAGGGTGAAATAGGTGAAAATCAGCAGGGAAGAAGCCGAACCTGTGTCTCTGTCGACCTGTTCCAGAACAAGGTTGTTGCTTGGCGGCCGGCTAATGCCGACTGAAAACGTTATTAGGAACATTGGCAGGGCGAAACTCCAGGGGCCGTGCTTTCCGGTTGTGAGAAGAAGGATTCCGCCCAGTAAGATTCCTGCAAAACCTATGGTAATTAGATTCCCAGAGCTAAAGACCTTTCTTAACCTCAGGCAGGTAATGGAGCCAACCATAATCGCAAGCGCGTTGAAAGCAAAGAAGTAACTATACTTCTGCTCTGTGAGCCCGAATTCAGTGACATAAATTGAAGAAGAGCTTGCTACGAAACTGTAAAGAGGAAAAAGGCTGATTGACATTACCAGAACCATTATCAGGTAAAGAGGATTGAGCATCAGTCGGCCGTAGGCATGCATTACTCTGGAAAAGGGAGTGTTCGATACCGAAGTTAGCGTCTCGGGAAAACGAAGGACTCCAAACATTCCGATTCCTCCCATAACTGCCTGTATAATAAAGATCCAGGGCCAGGAGAAGTCAACAAGGATCCAGCCTCCGATTACAGGGGCAAGCATGGGGGCAATTGCCATTATAACAGCTGTATATGCCAGCACTCTTTCCCTTTCCGGCCCCGAGAAAATATCCCTGGTCATTGCCATTGAGAGAGAAGAGCTTGCGGCAGCTCCTGCCGCCTGGAGCATGCGAGAGAATATTAACATGGATGCGCTTGACGCCAGAGCACAGAGAAAACTCGCAGCTATGTATACTGCAAGCCCGAAAAGCAAAGGTCTTCGGCGGCCAAACCTGTCGGAAATCGGACCATAAAATAGAAGGAAAAAACCATAGGTAACAAAGAAGCAAACCAGGGTCAGGTTGATCACTGAAAGGGGCTGATTCCAGGTTTCGGCAAGAGAAGGAAGAGCAGGGAGCATCATATCTGTTGACATTGCGGGAAAAGCTGTTAAAAGAGCTAACAATGGTATTGTTCCCTTCAGATTATCTCGCAAGTTTCCGTTCTGGTTACCTTTAAAGTTATATTTTCCTTTTCGAAAATGCATAGTGGGTCCTTTTACGTTTTTACTTGTTAAATATATAATCAAATATAATAATTTGCTAAATCTAATAACTGGCTAAATCCAGGAACTCATCATAACCAGTTTACCCGGTTATGAGAAGACAAACTGGTTGTGATAGAATATGCTGCCATAATATGTAAACTACCTAAGGTAGGATAAACTAAGGCAAGTGTGATGAGTATCGAAATAACAGAGGGATTTATAAAAGTTGTCAGTCTGTCCGGATTAAGAAAGTTAACTATAGTCAAAGACCAAAATTTCTTCGTCAATATCAAGTAAGAGGTTAACCGCGGAGACCACAAAACTATCTATTAAGAGACTATCCGAGAAGTGTTGTGACCTGCGATTATTTAAAATAGGAAAAACAAACGGCAGTTACTAATTCTATCTAATGAGAAACAACAACTTGCTATTTATTCTTTTGAAAGGAAAGATGTAATAAGTTCTTAATTGTACCAAAGAATGCTCCATAAATGAAATTCGATATTCGAGGAAACAAATATGAGAATTAAGTTAACCAGTGTGTTTGTAGATGATCAGGGAAAGGCTCTTAAGTTTTATACTGAGATTTTAGGCTTCGTTAAGAAAACCGATATCCCAGTGGGAGAATTCAGGTGGTTAACGGTTGTCTCTCCCGAGAACCTGAAGGCACAGAATTACTTCTTGAGCCAAATGACAATCCGGCTGCCAGAACATTCCAGAAGGCACTTTATAGTCAAGGGATACCATTAACAGCGTTTTTCGTGGACGATATTCAAAAAGAATATGAACGAATGAAAAAGGTTGGCGTGAAATTTGCTCAGGAACCAACAAAAATAGAAACAACAACCATTGCCGTATTTGATGACACCTGTGGGAACCTTATACAGATGGTGCAGAATAGTCCTGCTTAAATTTATTCGAAATACACTGTATCTTACGCAAAGTTTAGATTAGACAAAATTATCCTTGATAGGACAAAAATAGCCTGAATAAAACAAAAATTTTACAGACTACTGAAAAATGAGATTTAAACAAATCGATCCTTTAATAAAATTAATTCTTTAATAGAATGGCTCTGTAGAAAACCTACTTAATCGTCATCAATAGACTTAAAGTTCTTCAGCAAAATGAATCAGGCAATTTAGTTTTAATTTGTTAAGATTGGCTATTTCAGAGGATTTCTACGGAGCCAATTTGTATCTAATTTTTAAATGGAAGTATACTTATTAAACCAATTAGTAAATTGAGAGCATATCAAATCTGTAAACTAATTTTATTAAAGAAATAATTCTATTAGGCTCTGTAGAAATCCTTAATTTAATCCATAATAATTGTATTACTTTTTTGTTTATATTATAGACTATTAGTTTAACTTTTACTTCTTTTACTTGATTTCTAACCTTTCTTGCTCTTAATGTTTCTCCAAATTTTCTTTTTACAACAGATATTATTGTCTCTACTATATTCCTTCTATTGTATTTGATCTTATCAAAGTCTTTGTTTAATTGTTTTCTATATTTTCCGTTTATTCTCTTTCTTTTTCTTTCTCTCAAAGGTACTATTGAATCTGCTTTTATCTCTTCTCTTATTAGAGTATGAATTTCTTCGGAATCATATCCTTTATCCATCACATAACATTGAGACTTTCTTGACTTGTTTGATTGTCTTATCAGAGTCTTTGCATGCTTGACATCATGATCTGTTTTTTGGCTAATTTTCCATCCTAATATTACTTTTTTAATAGTGTCTACTGATATTGAAGTTTTAAGGAAGCTCCTTCGGAGCTTCCCTGTTCTCTTAGAATAATAATGACTTGCATAAGAACTCGTAAATCCTGTTGCATCAATTGCCGTAATGAGAACTTTTTCTCCATGTGAGTAAAATAGTTTTAGAGTTTTTGACAAAATTAGGTTAAACAATGAAGAGGGAATTCTGGACACAAACTTTTGAAGAGTAGTGTAATGAGGAACCTTATCAAGGTCAAGTTTTTCCTTTATATTGTTCATGAGGTCAACAAGTTCTACAAAGTCACGGTAGTCTGTACTTATATACTCCTTCAATAAAACAAGAACAAGAAGCTGATGTTGAGTATAAACACGTTTGGAATATTTGCAGGAGTAAAGGTTCAGTCTGGAAGACTGAACCGTTTTAAGACTGAGATCAATAAATTTAATATACTTATTTGATGACAATAGCAATTGCTCCTTTGTTTTTTGTGGGGACAAAAAAATTAAGGAGCATTTTTACAATTTTATTTTTATAATTTTTGGGTAAAAACAGAATTTAGAGGATTTCTACAGAGCCAAAACATTTTTATTGTCGTGAAAATTTTATTAATCAAGGAAATATTAAAATATTTTAGAGATTATCAGATAATTAGAGCAGATAATTAGAATAATTTTTAAATAAATGTTAAGAATCGTTTTTATAATTATGAAAGACTATTTTATATGATTAGATTCATATATTGTTCAAAATCACAGGGGAATATCTTATGGTTCATGATGATTATATGTTAATTCTGGGATCAAATGTGTACGCAGATCCAGTGTATAATCTGTTATATAAGCCTGATATGGATTCCGAAGAGCGTATACCCATATTTACTCTGGAAAACTGTGACGACGGTCTGCTTCTGACAACTGAGATCCGGGATGCGAATTCCGAAATCATAGCTAAGATTGATAAAAATAAGTTTATCCAGATTAACGAAAATTTTGATGTGCAAGGAGAGATCGAGAAAGGAAACGGGCTTATGTTGACAAAGAAGGATGATGGTACTGTTATTTTCAATGCTAAAATTACGGAAGATCAGTATGTAGAAGTTACCGGTACATTTTATGTCAGAGGTAAGAAAATCCGTATAACTGACCGTACCGTGGAAATAAATGATGTGCCTAAGAAATCCGTAAATGGGGTGGATATGCACGATACTATTTTTGTCGGAACCTGCGATATTACGATAACCGATGATGGATTGAAGGTTTAAAAACGGGCAGACAATTTTTCAATTATAGTTCTTCTCTCAACTAGTTACACTTTTAATTTGTGGATAAAATTTTTCTATCCAGCTTTTTGCAAATGATAGCGAACCCTCTATCCTGTTAAATTCATTTTTGATTATATTTCTCAAATGTTCTTTTGATTGAATAAATCTGACCGATACTTCTCTTTTAATTGTTTTCCATATTAACTCTACAGGATTCAAATCTGGTGAATAAGGTGGAAGAAACACAAGTTTAATTCCCAATTCTTTTGCTTTCATCTTTGTTTTATCTGCTTTATGTGCTTTAAAATTATCAAGTATAAGTACTATGATTTTTCCTCTGTTCTCTTCCATTATTTTTTCAAGAAACTCACATACGCTTTCTGCCTTTGAACTCTCTTTAAAATCAATCAGATTATTCCCATTAATTGAGTAAAAGGCAAATGCATTTGCCTTTATGTAATCTGTATTTTTTATCATTGAAGATTTTGTAAATGACCACAAACGCTGCGTATTTGCTTTTGTTTGTGGTGAGGATTCATCAAGGAAACCTATTACATATTTCTAATGTGAAAGAGGATACTTTGGAACTGTTTCACTTAACTTTTTTTAAAATTTCTTCTGCATCTTTAGGTCTCCTGTAGTCGAGAATATAAGGTTTTGAATGATGCATTCCAAAGTTTTTCAGTATAACTCCTATCCTTTTTAATGAGTACTCAACGCCATATTTTTCCTTTATTAGCTCTAATACTTCTCTGGTAGTCCAGAAATCTTTCTTTTTCAACAAACTCTTTAATTCTATCATTTGTTCGTCAGTAAGCTTAGGCTTTCTTCCTCCACCAAATTGTGGCATCAAGGCGGCATAGCCGCCTTTATTCCAATAATCTTGCCAATAATAGCCACATTTCTTAGTTACCCCAACTTTGATGGCAGCTTCTTCAACAGAACCTCCTAAATACCTAAATTTGATAAAATAAAGCCTTTTTAGAACGCGAGAGTTATTTTCATGTTTGATTAAGGAGTTAACCTCATCAAGACTTAACTTCTGATCAATAGCAATTTGTTCCTTCCCCACCATAAAAGGATAATATGAGTTAATGTGTGTAATACCTTACGTCAAGGACTATAATCAATTTTTTCAATCACTTCCTGACAGCCGATAAGAGGTAGGCTTTACTGCTGTCCGGGCCGAGGCGCGAGTCAAAACTCGTATCTTTTATATAAATTATATTAAAAAAAGGTGTGAAAGTTTGCTCGATTTCAGCTTTTGAAACTCTCCTGGGCCCGTATCCGGCAGGCTCCTTATCTGAGAAACAGAGCATGAAATATTTGCCGCCTGTCCTGAGCACCCTGTATATCTGCCGCGCAAAAACCGGTCTCTCCTCATCCGTCATCACATGAAACAGGCCGGAATCAATAACTGTGTCGAATTCTCCCTCCATGAAAAGCCGGTCCATCCGCAGTACATCCCCTACTATAAAGCTTACCTTAACATGACGCTCTATAGCCTTTGCGTTTGCATCAGCGATTGCATTTTCAGCGATGTCTATACCCGTGACATCACAGCCATTTCTTGCCAGCATTATTGCGTTCTCGCCTCTGCCACATCCGACATCAAGGACCCTGCCAGGCTTAATCTCTCCACTTTTTATAAGAGCCTGAAAGGCCGGTTGGGGATAGTCGATGTCCCATGGTGGTTTTCCCTTATACGCTTCATCCCAGTACAGGTAAATCCCTCAAAGCTTATTTAATATTCAAGACAAATATTGTTAACGATAACTGTAAAAGAACGGAAATACTGCTTTTTGGAGATGCAGAGAGTGTCTGAAGTAATTAAAAAGCAAATTGAAGACCTTATTTCTGAATCCAATTCCCTTCTTGAGGGTTTGCGTAAGCTTTTCTATTCAGTGCCCATTCAGTATGACCCTTTCCTAGAAATCGGACCCTTCAGTGTGTCAGACCTGCCAAAAATGTGGGATTACGACACCGGTATTCACACTAACCCCTATGAAGGAGAACCAGTTCCTCTTCATTACCGATGGTTCAAGTTGACAAATGACCAGTTTCTTGAACAGGAAGAACTATTTAAGAAATACATAACCTGGGCTTCCTCTGCCAGAAACCTGATTGAGGAATTTTCACCTGAAAAACTGGCTGTTTTTGATAAGAAATCCGAAATAATCAGGAAATGGATCGAGATGAGCGAACGGTTACCGTCGGATGACAATGCCGAGATATTTTTCAGGTTTAAAAAAGATTTCATAAGCCAGCAAAATCTTGTTTCCGCTTTACTGGAGAACAGGTCGAATAACTGATTAACTTTTTTAAACCAGGTTTGGGAGAGAGAGCACATTGAAGGGCTTATAATTAGATCAATTTCCTTTTTTAACTGAAATTATAATCAGTCAATCTTTTTAACTGTAATGGCCCTCTAACTGAATTGAGGATCTACTAGTTAATTCTAAACTTTTAGACATTTTTAGCAACTCAAATTCATGCCGATATACTGATTTTAGGTACGCTGAATAGTTACTTAAGGATTTAAATAAAATTAAAACAATAAAAAAAATTATAATCATCGAAGATATGAAGAGTGAATCCAGCAAGCGGTTGTATCGTCTTCATGCTGTAACGGCGAGAATGTAAGTGACATTCATCGTCAGGCTATAATTATAGAAGGAAATTAGAGAAGGAAAAGGGAGAGAGCATGGAAGGTATGGAAAAGTATGTAGATGGGTTTTTAATTCCTATCGCTAAAGGCAGGGTAAACGAATACAGAGAGATGGCTCAAAGAGGCGGCGAGATTTGGAAAGAGCTTGGTGCCCTGGAGTATTACGAATGTATTGGCGATGACCTGGATGTTGAAGACATGGTTTCTTTCAAGAAGGCAGCCAATACCTCCGAAGATGAGACCGTAATTTTTTCATGGATCGTTTTTGAATCTAAGGAGCACAGAGATCGGGTGAACGCGGCAGTCATGAACGACCCAAGGATTAAGGAAATGATGGAATCAGGCGCAGAACCACCATTTGATTATAGACGCATGGCTTATGGTGGCTTCAAAACCTTAGTTAGATTTTAACCTAGCATCTTGATGCAGCCGGTTGTAATCATAGGCTTAGTAGGCGCTTGACGAATGGAGGAGTATACAAAATGGAGGCAGCCTTCGCGTTCTGGCGGCGGCTCGATACTGCAGGGCTTGATACATGTTGTCTGGAGGAAAGCAAGAGCGCGATAGCATACTTTCAGTCGTCTCAAACAAACTGTCAGTTAATTCTTAAAAGCTCGTACAAAGAGGCAGGTCGATATATGACAAATAATAAGAAAACAAAAATTTCAGCCGAACCTGGCAAACAGGAAATTGTTATTACACGTGAGTTTGACGCGCCGCGAGAGCTTGTGTTCAAAGCATTCACTGATCCAGAACTCTACGCACAGTGGCTTGGGCCCCGAGGCTTTACAATGAAGCTCGAAGTTTTCGAACCTAAAAACGGAGGTAAGTGGCGATATATTCATAAAGATCAGGACGGTAATGAATATGCATTCCACGGAGTGTATCATGAGGTTACAGCTCCCGAGAGAATTATCAGCACTTTTGAATTTGAAGGTCTTCCTGAAAAAGGGCACGTAGCTCTTGAAACTGCAAGATTTGAAGCGCTGCCAGGTAACAGGACAAGGCTGGCGTCTCAAGCTGTCTTCCAGTCGGTTAAGGATCGTGACGGTGAACTCCAGTCTGACATGGAAAAGGGCGTCAACGACTCTTATGAACGCCTGGATGAACTTTTAGAGAAACTGGTTAAAGAGTCGAAAATGAAAACAGTTGACTAAATCGAAATGAGAACATTTGACTATTCTGAACCACTGACATTATGGATAATAGCACAGGTGAATAATAAGGTGAATAATATAGTGAAATATAGTGAACATTCCGTGCATATCTGACAGGTCACGCAACTTTTTAAACAGTAAGTTCGCTTTATCCTGTAACATTTATTTTTCTGGCTCTGTAGAAATCCTGTGAAATAATGGATCTTAATTCACCTAACTGGATGACCTGATATATTTTCTCTTATTTTATAGTCAAATTTGTAAAATATTAACAGACACAGGAATCTGGACAAAAGGACTGAAAAAATAAAAATTTCCTGCAGAATAAAATGCAGCCCAGACAATTTTAAACAGATGAAAAAAATTAAATGGGATGTTAGGGTTATATAAGTTTATGGAAACACAGTTCAGAAACGATTTGATTTCGGCAATTGGTTGGCTTGCTCTATGGATTATTGTAAGGGCTTATCTAAATGCCTGTGCACCTTAACTTTAAAAATTTAGAGAAAGAACTTTTGATTACTGAAGACTGTATGAAAGAGTTTTTTGATTGAGCCTTTAGATTTACCGGTACCGCTGGATAATGAATAACAAATGAGTAAGAGATACAACAAACATGTGAAGAGACAATAAAGAAATTACAGCATAACATACAATTTTTATATTTAAAATCCGATTTACCCTCGATGGCAGCCTTCTGGTCTAGGTCCAGAACTCTTGGTACAAAACCGAAGGGCTTTTCCTGGCGCATAGATAATCGAGGAAACCTTTTCATAAAAAGGAAGTTCAGAAACAGTCGTTTTCCAAGAATCGATAAGATTAGCTGCCGCCATCTTGACAGGCTCTGCGAGTTCATGCAGGACAGGGAATGGAAAGCTCTTGCGAATAACGCTGCAAAACTGTACACAGGAACGGAGAAGGACGGCATTGGGAAATTCCTGTACAAACTCCGTCCGGAGGTGTCTTATGCGCAACTCTCGAGCCAGTTAGGAGCTATTTTTTACCAGGCTGGAGTCTGGGAATGGAATGAAGAGAGAAGGGGAATGGAGTTCCTGCTGCTCTCCGAGAACTGGCAGGAGAAAACAATCGAACATTAAAGGGATTCACTAAATTTTGGAAGTGAAATTGCTTTTTTTGATAACTTTATGGAGTTTAATGAAAAAGATAAAACGAATAAAAGACAAGAGCAACAAAAGCAACAGAATCAGAAAGGGCAAATTGAAACCGTTAGGGGAATCAATAAGATTCGGGAAATTGAGCAGATGAGGCTTTCGGCTTTTTTCCGAGATTAAACGAAATTAGATCCGCATATTTTTGTATATTTACAGATAAAAACAAAAAATAGAGTATCTGTATTTTCCTATATTTCAGCATATATATCAAAATGAAATCCAGATAGTTTCTATATGTGTTCTTATTTTTTTACAGGAAATATAAGAAACGCTGTTAACCAATTTACAAGAAAGCCAGTTTACACCTTAGAATAAAAAGAGAAAATTTCAAAAGTTGCCTGCAAAGTAGGCAACCGCATAAGTCCTAGATATGTACTAATATACAGTACTTATGCTCCTTAATATATACTTCATTTTTTTTATACTATTTTTGCATATTATTCTAGAGTTTATACAATTTTATCGAAATACGAATGGAGGGTAAAGGTATGGATTCAACAAAATATATTATCCTGCGAAGCAGTGAGATATTACCACCTGCACGGGGAGATATAGGAAGAGCACACCGAGCAGAAATGCTCCCCTTGGAAGCGGCCCAGCCAATCGTCAAGTTAGAGGATGCAGAACTTACAAAGCGGGAGGTCAATTATCTGCGCAGAGATCCCACAACACTTGCCATTGCCAAACCTATGCCAATGAAACTGGTTGAGCCGGTTGGCAGCCCCAGTGCTCCAACAGCTACAAAATGCTGGGGAATCGACGCAGTACGCGCATCGGAATCACCATATGACGGAACTGGTATCACTGTAGCTGTGCTGGATACTGGAATCGATCCAAATCACCCTGCATTTAAAGGTGTGAAGCTGGTTCAGAAGAACTTCACTGAGGAAGCCGATAATGATATTCACGGCCATGGTACGCATTGTGCAGGGACTATTTTTGGCCAGGACGTCAATGATATCCGCATCGGTATCGCCAAAAACATTAAATGCGCCCTAATTGGCAAAGTGCTGGGCAAAGGAGGGGGTTCCTCAGACACGCTCGCCAAGGCCATCCAGTGGGCAGTCAATGAAGGCGCAAATGTCATTTCTATGTCCCTAGGAATTGATTTTCCGGGCTATGTAGATTGGCTGGTCCGCGAATATAGGATGGATATTAAGCCAGCGACATCCCTGGCGCTGGAAGAGTATCGTGCAAACGTCAACCTGTTCACCGAGTTAGCGCGCGTTGTGGCAGCACAGGGGGAATTTGGGCGATCTGCAATCATCGTTGCGGCCAGCGGTAACGAAAGCAATCGACCTAAATACGAAATTTCGGTATCACCTCCTGCTGCCGCCACGGGCATTGTTGCCATTGGCGCACTGGGTGAATCCAATAGGGGCTATACTGTTGCCAGATTTTCAAATAATCAGGTGAACATTGCCGCCCCAGGCGTTAACGTCATCTCTGCCGACGCAGGCACGGATGGTCTTGTCAGCATGAATGGAACCAGCATGGCGACACCTCACGCTGCGGGTATTGCTGCCCTGTGGGCACAGCGTCAGCTGGAATTGACCGGGAGGATAAATAACGTGAGCCTGATGGCTCAACTTATTGCTAGCGGCACCTTTGACTCTTTAGCCCCAGGCAGCGAAGAGGATGATGTGGGTACAGGCATCATTCAGGCACCATTGAGGAATTGGTCTGTTTAATTGGAAATGAGCAAAACGCCTCCAAATCCGGAAGAGATAATTTTAACAGCAAGCCATCGGTTTTACCGGTGGCCCTGTAATCCATTTATCATGGACTGTGCAATAGCCAAGAAAGTAAGCCTTCCAGTCTACACTTCTCCAGAAAGCTTAGGAGCTGTGATTCAGAGAATTACATATAGGACTATATTATATTAAACTGTATAATTACCAAGACCCTTTCCTTTATTGTTATAACCTTCTTTCCTTAATGTCACAATTCTGCATTTTACAGTCATAACTCTACTTTTCTGCTACTACAATCTCCATTCTCTTACTTGTAACTCTATTTTCTGAATAATTATCATAATATATTTTTTATGAAAAAATTATGAAGTGTGTGGTTATATATTAAAGAAAGGAGTCTACAATATGCAGAAAATTATCACATAATGTATAAAATATAGCTGAAGGGGGGTTACTTTGATATTCGAACGAGTTAAATCAGAAGGTCTGGCTCATCTTTCTTATTTTATTGGTTCGAAAGATGAAGCTATAGTTATCGACCCTCGCAGAGACTGTCAGGTCTATGCCGATCTTGCCAGAAGAGAAGGTATGAATATAAAATATATTTTTGAGACCCACAGAAATGAGGATTATATAATCGGTTCCCTGGAACTAAAGAAGCTTACGGGTGCAGAGATTTATCACGGCAAGGGGGTCGATTTCAAATATGGAAACTATTTGATTGAGGGTCAGGAATTCGACTTTGGCTCTTTGAGACTGACTGCTTTACATACGCCTGGCCATACGGATGAGAGCATATCCTATACTTTGACAGATCTTGAAACAGGAAAAGAGCCGGTAATGGTCTTTACAGGAGACACCCTGTTCATAGGCGATACAGGAAGAACCGACCTGTACGGTCCCGAGGAGGCTCCAAGGCTGGCAGCAAACCTTTATGACAGCATCTTTAACAAGATTCTTCCCCTGGGAGACGAAGTAATACTATGTCCTGCGCACGGCGCAGGCTCGGTTTGTGGGGGCGCTATCGCCAAAAGGGACTACAGTACTCTAGGACTTGAGCGCATCCAGAATCCTCTTCTGCAAAAGACCGAGAAGGAAGAATTTATCAAATTCAAACTTGAAGAAAAACTTGAATTTCCTCCTTACTTCAGGAGAATGGAGCAGTATAATCAGCAGGGTCCTCCTCTACTTAATGGCCTGAATGTTCTGAAGCAGCTTTCACCAGGAGAGTTCAGGGCTGAGATGGAAAAAGGGGCTGTGGTCGTAGATACCCGCATGCCCCATTCGTTTGGAGGGGCGCATATAAAAAGCAGCTACAGCATCTGGCTAGGAGGAATACCTTCCTTTGCCGGCTGGGTGCTCCCTTATGATAAGCCTATACTTCTCATTCTGGAAGAAAAAGAACAACTTGAAACTGCGGTAAGGTATCTGGTTCGCCTGGGCTATGACAATATTACAGGTTTCTTAAACGGGGGGATTGCAGCCTGGTATATGAGAGCTTTGCCAGTAGACAAGTTAGAATTCATATCGGTCCACGATCTGAAGCATAAACTGGAAAAGCACGAAGAAATGACACTTCTGGATGTGAGAAAGGAAAAAGAATGGAATGAAGGACACATTGAAGGAGCTCAACATATATATGTTGGTGAGCTTGAAAAAAATCTGGATAAAATTCCAAAGGAGCTTCCGACAATAATATATTGTGATAGTTCCCGGCGTTCCAGCATAGCAGCTTCAATTTTGAAAAAGCACGGTTATAGTAGCGTATATAATGTACTTGGCAGCATGACTGCGTGGAAAAATGCCGGATACGACGTGGTAAAATAAGTTGAACTCCTTATTAATTCATACACTCAGAAAACAAGTTTGGAAACCTTTATATTCTCTCTTTCTTTTTTAATTTACCATGGTTTTACACGTTCCCCACATTCTTCTTCCAAAGGACAATTGGGAAAAGTGGGCAGTAATTGCCTGTGATCAGCACACTCAGGATCTGGAATACTGGAAAAGAGTTGAAGAATTTGTTGGAGATTCCCCTTCTACTTTCAATCTCATTTATCCTGAAATATACCTTCCTTTAGATGAAAATAGAGTGAATAAGATCCATAAAACTCTAAGTGATTATAAAAAAATTCTTGTTGATCACGGCCCATGCTTTATCCTTGTGAGTCGTTCAGTCTCAGACAGGGATAGAATCGGGCTTGTGGTTGCGGTCGACCTTGAAGAATACCAGTTCAATGGGTTGGATTCAATTATCAGACCAACTGAAGGCACCATTAAAGAAAGGCTTCCTGCAAGAATCAGGATAAGGGAAAATGCCGAACTGGAACTATCGCATATCCTGGTATTATATAATGATCCTGATTTCACAGTTATACCCAGGAATACAGATGACCTCGTTTGTGAAGAAAATCTGGTTTATGATTTTGACCTTATGGAAAATGGCGGTCATATCAAGGGCTACAGGATCAGTAATGAAAAGATAATTAAAGATATCTCGGATAAAATTCTTAACCTTGGGACTCTTCTTGTTGGGGATGGAAACCACAGCCTTGCTGCTGCAAAGAGTTTCTGGGAAAAAATTAAAGGGACTGTAGAGGAAGATCATCCTGCAAGATATGCAATGGTCGAGCTTGTAAATATTCATGATCCAGGTCTTTCCTTTGAGCCAATTCACAGGGTTGTAAGTGGAATTGACCCGGAAGAGTTGCTCAGGAAATTCGATGCAAGGATTGAAAGAGTTCAGGACCGCCCTTCAAATCTCGATCTTTCAGCCAAAGAACATTCAATCGGGTTTATTACAAAGGATAGCAGTGGTGTGCTTGTTTTTGATAATCCAGTACACGACCTTGAGGTCGAAACCCTTGATGAGATTATTGACAATTATTCAGTTGAGTATGAGCATGATCCGGAGGTCGTTGAAAAGCTTGGTAGGAAACAGGGAAATACTGGTTTCTTCCTTCCTCCGTTAAGGAAGAGCGAGTTTTTTACTCTTATAAAAAAGAAAGGAGCCCTTCCGAGAAAATCGTTTTCCCTTGGGAAGGAAAATGAGAAAAGATATTATATAGAGGCCAGGAAAATTACTATATAAGACTTTCTGGCCTCAAACTATTTTCAATCTTTTTCATTCTCATTTCTATCTTCTCTCTCTTTCCATTATTTTTACTCTTTTTCTCTTATTTCATCCTATTTTTTTTCTTTATCTTCTCTTTTTATCCTTATTTCTATCTTTATCTTCTCTTTTCATTGACCACCCTCTTTTTCGTTCTTCTCCCTATTTCTCTTTGCGTTTTAACTGTAATAAACAGGAAAGAATTAGGACATTTCATATAATTTTAAAAGTAACAACTTCATTAAAAGGATGTAAGTTTATGAAAAAACGACTTAATTCGACAGTCAAATTATAAATACCTTCAATCTAATAATTGATCTATTAGTTAATAATCAATGGGGGAGTTAAACATACCGGATTTGATAGGACTTGCTGTGGTCTTTCTAATATTAGCATTGGTTGCGTATATACTGGGTGCACGGGGGATTGCCGGCTTCTCAATGGAGATTGCAAAGTGGCTCGTTATAATCTTTATTATACTTGCAATAATCTCATTGTTCTTATGACGGCAGGCTTTAATAAATAACGCTGGTTCAGGATACTTTGAAGTTGGTTCAGGATACTTTATGTGAACCGAGGAATAAATAAAGAATATATCAGAATCCAGAGCCAGTATGTTTTTTCCTTAAATTTTGTCTTATAAGCCATCTTAAGACAAAATAACAGTTAATCCGTTTACTTTTCTTTCAAATACAGGAAATCTACTATTAAACAGCTCATTATAACCTATTTTTATAATTTATATAGAATTTTTCATAACTTTAGCCAGTCTTCATGGGTTCGCAGAACACTATAAGAAATGATTTAAACAGAGGTTTTAAAGTTTGATTTAGATGTGGTCAATTTATCAATTACTGTGTAAATTTATATTAGCAGTTTAATATAATTTGAACCAATATACTTATATTACTTTATATGAATTTTCGGTTAACTAATCAAAGTAAAACCCTTACTTTGGATGTACCGGGGTATTAAATTGAGCAGGTTAATCATTTTATTGGCAGCTTTTTTCCTCTTAACATTAGGCTCGGGTATTGGAATTGCAGCTGAGATTTATGTCCAGCCTGGAGATTCAATACAAACCGCAGTGGATAATGCAGTCTCAGGTGATGTGATTCTCCTAAAACCCGGAACGTATACCGAGAACGTAAAAGTAAACAAGGATAACCTTGTAATAAGTTCGGAATCCGGGAGTCCTGATGATACAATAATTGCAGCGGCGAGCTCAAGCGATCATGTAATTACCTTGCAGGCTAATAACGTGGGAATTAGCGGGCTTGGAATTACAGGGGCTATGGATAGTTATGCAGGAATTTATCTTTCTGAATGTAATAACTGCATCCTTGAGTACAACAAAATCCTCAATAATGGTTATGGAGTTTATCTTTTGCTCTCAAAAGGCAATACACTTTCAGGCAATGTTATTTCCTCAAATGACGTTTGCGGCCTTTTTGTTTGCCCCAGGAGCGACAACAACCTGGTTTTTAATAACTACTTCAACAACACCGTCAATGCAGATATCAAAAATGGAACCGAAAACGCCTACAATATTATGAAGGCTGAAGGCGTAAATATTGTCGGTGGTCCTTACCTTGGAGGTAATTTCTGGGCAGAACCTGATGGTACAGGGTTTTCAGAAACTGCAGACGATGCGAACGAAGACGGAATTGCGGATTCTGTATACAGGCTCGCAAACAGCATCTATTCTGATGAATTGCCACTTGTCTCAGTACCCAAGCCTGAGAAGCCCATACTTTCGGTAACAAATTTTGAGATTGATAATACCAGCAGAAGCAACTACACAAGTGTCAACGAAGACAATAGCGATGAAAGCACGACAGACGTATCGCCTGAACCTGCAAGAAACGTAGAGAGTAAGGAGATCTCAGAGACCTTTGTCACAGACGATAGAGAGGTGAAGTTTGACTTTGAGAAGAACGAGACCTGCGTTGCTTATTTGACTTTCAATTCAAAAAAGACTGTGGGTAAGACAACTGCTATAGTTGAGATGTTAAAAGCAAATTCTTCACTTGCTTCAGAGCCGCTTTCAGATGAGGTCTACAGGTATTTCAATATCTGGATTGGGGACGGAGAATATGCGACCTCAGCTAATATTGAAAAACCTGTAGTATGCTTTAAGGTTGAGAAGACCTGGATACGGGATAAGCATATTGAACAGGCTTCAATCAAGCTCAACACGTATAATGCTGGGAAATGGGAACTGTTGCCTGTAAACCTAACTGGAGAAGATAACAGCTTCCTCTATTTCACAGCACAGCCTCCAGGATTTTCATTCTTTGCAGTAACCGGTCAGAGCGAGGGAGAAGTATTAGTTGCCGATTCGGCTGATTCACAGCCTTCCGGGTCAGATGCCAGGGGTTTTAACGTAGAAAATTCTGGCACAATAAACAACGCAAATGTTGAGCTAGCGCTTGAGAAAAAGGCAACCGCCCCAGGATTTGAAACCATTTACGGGCTTAGCTCCCTACTTGCCCTGTTTCTGTACAGAAAAATGAAGCCATGAAATTGAATTATAAGTAGCAATCGAATGGGTAAAGACGTCAATTGAATTAAATGAAAAGAAGCAACAGCATGAGTGAAAAGAAAGCTTAATTGATTAAAAAAGCTGAATCAAATAAAGTCAAAAATTAATAAAAACAAAAGTGAAGATTTTAAATCTTCACCTCTCTTTTATGCATGACTCTGGTGGGTAAATTAAAGAGTATTTTATGATTGTGCCGACAGATGGTGATATTCGAAAGTTTCGCTTAGATTCACCTGATCTCTGAAATTAATGTCTTTCTTCGCTCCAGAACGTTATAGTCTCAGCAAAAGCTCATCAAAATCAGGGTTCCTCCTGACTGAATGAAAGAAATTAAAATTATCCTAAAAAGGCAAATCGGATTTTCAGCTTATATCCATGTTCTCTAATGGTTTATTTCCTTAATCTGCGGTTTCTTATTGCCTTAAACTGTTAGTGGTTAACGACAGCAAAAACCAAGCAAGAATTGGTATCCAGCAAGGGCTTTGACAGGAACTTCTTAAATGAGTTTTCTTCCAAGCTGTTGTCTCACCTCATAGTGATAAGCTCAGGGTGACCCCGAAAAGCTTTTATATTTAGTCGAGCAGGTACATCATGGAAACCTTGGGGGGACCTAAAAGTAGTTTAATAAGTTCCTATTCTTCAAGTTTCTTGCCAGAACTGAAATGGCTAAATTGATTACGAGCACCTGTGGAGCTAAAAACTAAGAAGGCTCAACGCGTCTCATAAGCAGACCTACAAATACAACTTCAAAATAGATTCCCTGCTTCGAAAAGCAGACAGAAGTCTGTAAAATTCGAAAGCAAATCACAATTACACAGGCAGGTAATACCCAGACCTGCCTTCTATAAACCAACCCTGAATCTTACCCAGGATTCATCCTACAATTACACAGGGGTCCTACCACAATCCTTCTCAAAACGACATAAGCATTGGATTTGAGAACCTTATCCCCTAACCCTATCCGGCGTGATAAACACAAACTTTTTAAGAAAAAGTTTGATCACAAGCCTTTTCAAAAAAGGCTTGAGCGAAAACGGCTGATATGCGTGGTCGGCGTGATAATCCGGCGCAACGGTTTCAGCGCAATGGCTTTGATCAGGCGACGCCACGCTTGTGCTTGAGTAAGAACGGATTCCCAGGACCCAAAAAACCCAACCCAAAACCCAACCTGCGATCCAACAGGGGTCCTCCCGGATTCAACTCAAGATCCAGCTCGAAGTTTCGGCACCCAACCGAGGATTAACCCAAAATTTGCATTCGAGCCAGTTCGGGACCCAACCAGGACTCAACCTGCGATCCAACCTGGAAATTGACCCCGGGATCCAATCGAATACAATTTCCGATCCAACCCTAAAGGTCGAAAGAAATCATGCAGCTTATCAAGAAACCCTACATAGACCTTGTCTTGAAAGCTCATAACGAGGCAGCCAGACAAGAAGTTGAGCAAAAAGACAGAACCTTAGACAAATTAAGAACTCACGGCTGTTTAAAGAAACTTGAGACAGCAAATTTTGAAACCCGAAACCCTAAAATAAGATTTTCCATCCCATACGGTACCAGTACCCTATCTGGTAATACCTGCAAGGTTGAAGAGCAAAACCTGGCTTTCCTGCAGACTGCAAAGAAAGATCTCCTGGACTTCAATCTGCAATTGACCGAGAACCGTTTACAGGCAATCGCCAGTGGTCAGGCAACAGAAGCTTGCTCCTGCCCGTTGACCCCCGAAGTCGGGAACTGATCACAATAAAACGGAGTTAACATGTCAGTTAACGACTCAGTCAACCGGATAGTTGTGGGTTCCGGCGTAATACTTGCAGGAACCTTTATTGGAATGCTTCTCGACATTATTACCAAAAAAGTACTCACAGCTCACCTCACACCAGCCGACTTCGGCACATACTCCATTGCACTTACCGTAATATCGATTACAGGAGCATTCGCAACTCTTGGACTCAATGAAGGCGTGCCGAGATATATTGCGTTCTTCAGGGGCAGGCACGAGGAACAGAAAGTACATGAATTGATAATTTCGGCCATGATAATGGGTTTGATTGCAGGTTTGCTTGCAATTCTGGTCTCACCTTCTCTGTTCCAGAGTCTGGCTGGAGATAGCTTTGATTCAGATGGTCATGTCCTGTCTGTTGTGAAGATCCTGATCTTTGCAGTTCCATTCACAATACTCCTGAACCTGGCAGTAGCAATCTATAGAGGATTCGACCGCACAAATGTTAACATGTACTTCTATAACATTATAAGGCCAGTATCCCTGCTCGGGTTTGCCCTAGGTTCCGTGTTTGTCGGAGCTTCCCTGAAAGGAGTTGTCTTCGCGGACCTGCTTTCAATGGTATTTACCTTCGGTATAATGTCGCTGTACTTCATAAAGAAGCCACCATTCAAGCAGGAATGGAAAATTAAATTCAGCGAGCCGACAAAGCAGCTGATAAGGTACTCATTCCCGCTCTTAATAACCGCAACCATACTCAACCTCATGAGCTGGATAGACATAATAATGCTCGGCTACTTCAAGCCGGCTGAAGTCGTTGGGGTTTACAACGCAGTGTATCCTCTTGTAGGATTCCTGTCCCTGGTAATTGCTTCCATGGGCTTTGTGTATGTCCCTGTAACATCCAAGCTCTGGGGTCAGAATAATATCTCGCCTCTTGGCTCAATCTATACGGTAATGACCAAATGGTGCTTCCTGCTCACATTCCCTCTCTTTGCGCTGATCTTCGTGTATCCTGAGTACTTTATCACAAAACTCTATGGAGCGGAATATGTAAGTGGCGCCACTGCCCTGAGGATCCTTGCCCTGGGGTTCATAACAAATTCATACTTCGGATTTAACTACCATACCCTGTTAGCCTCCGGAGATTCGGACTTCCTTATGAAGTGCTCGGTAGCAAGTGCAGGTATCAATGCCGTAATTAACTTCACGCTTATACCTGAGTATGGCATGGTAGGTGCAGCTATAGGAACTGCAGTATCCTATGCTTCAATTGAAGTCCTAATGACTTTGAGAGCCTGGAGAAAGCAGAACATGCACCCATTTACCTCAATGTACAGGAAAGTGACCTGCATTGTTGTCCTGATGGTCGGAGGCATGCTCGCAGCTAAAAGTGCTCATCTGCTTACCGGAGCAACCTGGGAATACGCAGTCTTTATAGTCGGGTATTTCACAATTGTACACAGGGCAAACGTACTTGATAGCACTGAAATTCAGATGCTGGGCGAGATCCGGAAGGCTCTCAGATTAAATATTCGCCTCCGTATCCCCGAAGCAGTCAAAACCCTTGCAGCCGTAATCTGATTTCGGTGCAGGAAAAGCTGGCATCCTTCTTCCTGAAGAAGGTTCCGGCAACTCTTTTTACACTTTTTATAGTCTTCTAGATTTTTTACAATTCCACAGTTTTTTACAGTTTCTAAATTATAAAGTCGATTTTGTAAAAAACCTCAACAAAATTCTCCTGGCCTGAAGAATTATATGCCTGAAAAATACAAACTTTAAACTAACAGATAGTACCATATAAACCATCTAAGTAAGAAGGGGGTAATTATCACGTTAAGAGTAATATATTTTGAGATATATGCGAGAGATGTTTCAAGGGCTAAAAAATTCTATGAAGAGGTGTTCGGCTGGAAGATAGAGAGATCGGAAGGTTCGCTGGAATATTGGAACATAACAACCGACAATTCGGACGAGCCTGGAATTGATGGTGGATTGATGAAAAGGCAGGGAGGGGAACCGGGTGCAGATACTCCGATAGGCACATATATCTGCACAATAGATGTCCCGAACATCGATGAATACCTTAGAAGGATACAGAAGAGCGGCGGCATAGTAACTATGGAAAAAAAACCCATAAGGGGTGTAGGCTGGTATGCTTACTGCCTCGATACTGAAAAAAACATATTCGGAGTAATGCAGCCTGACAAAGAAGCAAGATAATTCCCTTATCTATTTTTCTTACTTATCCAGGTCTTATCCAGTCTATCTCTAACCAGAATGCAAAAACGTACTCTGAAGGATTTTGTTTTCGAGATTAATAGGAGTAAACCGAAATAAGAGTTAGAGCATATAATCTCAATATGATTGGTAGAATGGAGTGAAAATTTGGAAAAAGAGATCCTGAAGCCGATTAAAGTCCTTACATTCGGGGAAGCCCTTTTCGATATTATCAAAGGTTCAGCCCACCTTGGGGGAGCTCCACTTAACCTTGCAGCCCATTTTGCAAAATTAGGAGCAAAACCGGCTGTGATTACAGCAGTGGGAAGGGATAAACTTGGCAAAATCTTGCTTACCAGGGCTGAAGCAATGGGAATTGACACATCATACATCCTGATTGATGAAAAGAGGCCGACAGGCACGGTTACTGTCGAACTGAAGGCTGAAGGGATTCCGATTTTTACGATTAATGAGGGTGTCGCCTGGGACGCGATTACGCTGGGCGAAAGGGAGTTTAGAGCTCTTTCCGAGGAAGAATGGGATGTTTTTTGTTTTGGCACCCTTGCCCAGCGGACTGAAAAAAACCGTGAAACTCTGGGAAGGTTGCTTTCGGAAATAAGGTCTAAGCATTTCTTTTACGACATAAACCTGAGAACTGGGTTCTATAAAAAAGAGTGGATACTATCTTCTCTCGAACACACCACAATACTGAAAATGAATGAAGAAGAGGCTGATGAGCTTTCAAACCTGATTTCCGGTATTGCTTATGCCTGCAAGCTTTCCTGCTCTTACGAGGCTTTCTGCAGGCTCCTTAAGGAAAAATATTCCCGAATATCCGTAATCTGCATAACAAAAGGACCAGAAGGAGCTGCTGTTTATCATAAAGGCATCTATGAAGAGGTAGGAACAACTCCCGTAGAAGTTACCGATACTGTCGGAGCCGGCGATGCCTTTTCCGCAGGTTTCCTTTATGCCTGCCTCTTAGGATACGGAGCCTCGAAAGCTGCTTCAATCGCTTCCATTCTCGGGTCGTACGTTGCATCAAAACCAGGTTCGGTACCTGAATATTCGAAAGAGCTTATTGAGAAACTCAAAGCTGAAGGATTAGATTTGAGCACGATTAAGAATTAGATTTCTTCAATTAACGGGCACAGGCGTTTTTCAGAAAGGAATTCCCCAGAGAGGGTACCACTTTTCTACATTTTTCTCAACAGGCATTTCCCTTTCCATTTCCGCCCTTAACCTGAACTCTAAGGGGTTGTCTCTCTGCTTGCCTGATAGCGGGACAAAGGGGTAATAAGTTCCTTGTTTAAAATTGTATATCCAGTAAACTGCTTTTCTATCGCCGATATTTCCAACTTCGGGTTCGCTGTCAAACCTATAAATGGCACAAAGAAGCTGCTCTCCAAAGCCGTGACCTTCAAGAGTCTCACTTACAAGATGAACGCTTGCAACAAGGTCTTCAAAATCCTGGTCTTTAAAGATAGCCCACAGGAAGTTAAACTCGTCTTTTTCAAGCCTGAACTCGGTTTTTGTTTCCTTTGAACTGTACTCCAGAAGTTCCTGAATCTCTTTGCGAGCGGATTCATATGCCGAGGCAGCAATTGGCTTAAAACAAATTCCTGCAGCCCCAGACGGCTTCAAACCCAGGCTTATTTCCAGAGTAACGCTTGCAGTAGAAATTGCAAAGAGCTTGTCAGTTTTTGCTTTCGGAAGCCTGCTCCTTCCGAGGATTGAATCCATAAAATCTCGGAGACCCATTTAATTTCTCCATATTTAACTTATGTTTTGGCAATCTCTTGGATTTGAACTATATTACGTTTATTTATATATGTTTAGATCATTTCCCGCTGCATTTTCTCAAGCCTTGCTATTCTTTTCTCCACCGATGGATGGGTTGAGAAAATATCCATTATAGAAGAACCTGAGATTGCAGGCACCGTGAAAAAGGCATTCATTCCCTCTACTGACCTGAGGTCTTGACTCGGAACTCTTGCCATAACCCCGCTTATTTTCATAAGGGCAGATGCAAGAACCGATGGCTGCCCGGTAATAATAGCTGAGCCCCGGTCTGCAGCATACTCCCTGTAACGGGAAAGGGCACGTATCAGTATGAAGCTGACAATCCAGACCGCAATTGAGACCAGCCAGATGAATATAATTCCTCCTCCATCCCGCCGCCGGTTTCCTCCTCCCATACCTCCGAAATAAAGACTGTAGCGCATAAAGTAGAAAGCAAGAGTCGAGATGAAGCTGGCAATTGTCATGACAGCCATATCCCTGTTCTTTACATGACTGAGTTCATGGGCAAGCACGGCCTCAAGTTCGGCTGGAGAAAGTTTGTCCATAATCCCTGTTGTAACTGCAACGACAGCTTTATTCCGGTTTCTGCCTGTTGCAAAGGCGTTTGGAATCTGGGACCTGACAATTGCCACCTGCGGTTTTGGGAGGTCAGCTATTGCGCAAAGCCTGGTAATCATCCCATGCAGTTGCGGGGCTTCGCTTTCAGAAACAACACGTGCTCCTGACGACATAAGTACAAGTTTATCCGAATAAAAATACTGGATAGCCATGAAAGACCCGACAAACAGAAACATGAGAATCGGAGGCGTCCCGTAATACGAAAGAAACGCCAGGAAAAAAAGATAAACTGCTGCCAGAAGAAACATTGTGAAAATCATCCGTCCCTGAAGTCCCAAGTCCCGTTCCCATTTTCTTTTCATTGATTACTGCTCCTGAGCATGATTTAAAGGTGAATCAAATTAAGTGCGATTACAGTTAAGTGAGGTTAAGTGATTATATGTGAGCTAAATTATAATCATACTTACGTTAAATAGGAGCCAGGTCCGATTGAATGAGTTTGCAGGTTAACCGTATGCAGATAAAATATTTGTGTGTCACATGAATAAATTTAACCACGTACAGATCAAATATGCGCGCATTACATGAGTAAATTGGAAGGAAATCCCAAATAAAGGCAGCAAGCTCATGATATAGCCAACTCTCACCCAGAATGTGGAAGTCAGCTCAGCTATATATATCCAATAAAATATTTCCTTAAAGATTAAAATTCTTTCCCCTTTAAGGAAAAGCTCAAAATTTCTGTTACTTTAAGAGACTAATTAAACAGATAGAATAGAAGAACAGAGAGTTTAAAAAAATTTATTTATCATAGAAAGTAGAAGAAGACATCTTAAAAATATACTTAGGAACAAAGAAAGAATTAGATATAAATAATTGATTTAGGAATCTTGAATATAAATAACAGATTATATGCAATTTAAATATAATTTCCCTGATAGAATCACAGATTCATAGAAAATAAGTTCAAATCTATATAAGACATTATAAAACCTACATAGTAGGATATATAAGCGCTGAATAACAGGATTATACAAGTCCTAATAATGGTTTGGTTTATAAATGCTGAATGATTTATAAACGCGTATTTGTCTCCAGATACAGAATATACGATTCACCTAAAACTATATTTCTTCCCTGCAGAACTTCAGCACGGTTCTCCTAAGAGGCAGGAATCAGGGACTGCTAACAGAAGAAATTCCATGATTAAATTATCTTTACGAAAGTCTCTCCTTATTGAAAAAAGTATAGGGTCAAGCCATGCAAAATATACTCTCAGTCCAATCCCTTACAAAAAAATTCGATGATTTTACGGCTGTAAAAGACATAAGTTTCAATGTTAAAACGGGCTCGATTTTTGCTTTTCTCGGCCCAAACGGCGCAGGTAAATCTACAACCATTAAAATGCTCACAACAGTCCTTAAGCCCACAACAGGGGAAATAAGCATTAACGGTTTTAATGCACTCAAAGAACAGGACAGGGCTCGTGCATCTTTCGGAATCGTCTTTCAGGATCACAGTCTTGACGAAGAATTGACTGCTTACGAGAACATTGTATACCATGCCGTAATTTACAAAGTGCCCAAGAAAGAGAGGGCTGAAAGAGTCCGAAAAGCCCTGGAAATTGTCGGGCTCTGGGACAGGCGGGAAGATTATGTTAAAAAGTATTCAGGCGGCATGAAGCGCAGGCTTGAGATTGCGCGGGCACTTGTTCATTACCCAAAAATCCTTTTCCTTGACGAGCCAACGGTAGGGCTTGATCCCCAGACTCGAAGATCCATCTGGAACCACATCAAGAGCCTGAATCAGGAAAAAGGCATGACAATTTTTCTTACCACGCATTATATGGAAGAAGC
Organism: Methanosarcina flavescens; assembly: GCF_001304615.2. NCBI lineage: Archaea > Methanobacteriati > Methanobacteriota > Methanomicrobia > Methanosarcinales > Methanosarcinaceae > Methanosarcina > Methanosarcina flavescens. Next base: position 3,276,664 of record NZ_CP032683.1, read on the forward strand.
CGAGGCAGTTGCTGACCATATCGCAATCATTGACCACGGAAAAATTATAGAATCCGGCACTGTTGAAGAAATAAAGAAGCGGACAGAAACCGAATCCCTGGAGGATGCTTTTCTGAAGCTGACAGGCAGGGACATCAGGGATGAGAATAACGAGTCTGGAATTAAAATGCGAACAATAAGGAGCATGAGAAGGAGGAACAGGAATTGATCGAGGTAATCTATGTCCTCTGGCTCAGGCAGATAAAACACTACTGGCGCTCCAAAGCCAGGTTGCTGGGTTCTCTGGGACAGCCCCTGCTCTTTCTGGTGACTTTCGGGTTTGGGTTCGGTCCCATGTATGCACGGGCAAGCGGAGGGGCAGACTACATGGACTTCCTTGCACCAGGGATTGTTTCCATGTCGATCCTCTTTACTGCTGTCTTTTCAGGGCTAGAGGTCATATGGGACAGACAGTTCGGCTTTCTTAAGGAGACGCTCGTAGCCCCAATCTCAAGGACAGAGATCATGATCGGAAAAACCCTTGGAGGGGCAACTATAGCCATGATCCAGGGTCTGATTGTGCTGAGCCTGACCTATGTGCTAGGGTTCAGGATTTCGGATCTCGCAAGCCTCGGGCTTGGACTGGTCTTCATGTTCCTGATAGCGATCTTCTTTACGGGCTTAGGCCTTGCGATAGCTTCAAAAATGAAAGATATGCATGGTTTCCAGCTCATTATGAATTTCCTTATCATGCCCATCTTCTTCCTATCCGGCGCCCTTTTCCCCCTTGAGAACCTGCCGCCAGCGATTTATTTCATAAGCAGGATCGACCCTCTCACCTACGGAGTTGATGGCTTAAGAGGAGCCATTGCTGGAATTAGCGTGTTTGGTATCTATTACGACCTGACAGTAATAGGTTTACTCTCAATTATTATTTGCGCAGTCGGTACAGTATTCTTCTCTAAAATAGAGGCATAAACGCCTTCCTCCTTCCGGAAACACCATTTTGAGATCAAAATTTCGGATAAATTAGGGCAAGATAAATCAGGGTATTATATATAGCATTAAAGTTTATTCTAAACCATTGTTGTATTATTATATACATTTAAGTTAGGTGGTTAATTAATCGTATCTAAAATATTAGCTGTATCCGGTTTGAATTAAGATATAAAAATAAGGCTGTGAATTTAATACAAAATGAGGCATTACAGATGCTGGATCTTATCGAATTCTTATTTTTGGGAGCTTTTCTAGGTCTTGCAGCAGGTACATCTCCAGGTCCCCTGCTAGCTGTAACCATCTCCGAAACTCTGCAACACGGCAAATGGGAAGGGATAAAGGTTGCAGTTTCTCCTCTAATTACAGATCTACCAATAATTCTATCCACGATGTTTATTTTATCACATTTAACAAATTATGGTTTTTTCATAGGAATTATTGCATTTTTTGGGGCTTCATACCTTATATATTCAGGAGTGGAATCCCTGAAAATTAAACCGAATAACGTTGAATTAAATATAGAGAAAAAAGATGCCCTAAAAAAAGGAATTATCGTTAACTTTGGAAACCCGCATCCGTACATCTTCTGGATTTCAATAGGCGCGCCGATAATTTTTAAGAGCCTGAATACTCACGTTTCAGTTACAATTCTATTTATATTGGGATTCTATAGCTTTCTAGTAGGATCGAAGGTAGCTATAACATTAATTGTAGAGAAATCAAAATCATTTATCAACAGCAAATATTATTTTTCGATCATCCGGATTCTGGGAATTGCACAGATAGTATTCGGATTGGTTTTTATAAAAATGGGCTTGGAATTGTTAAACATAATCTGATTTTTCCTGCTATTTTGTTTCAGTTTCAGTAAATTAAGCGATATACTACCGGTCTCTAACTTGCCCCATAAAGCCGTATTAGCCATCAAATGCCGTTTTTGTCACGCTCGACGTAGGAGAGTGGCTTTGCGAGCAAAAGTGAAAAAAGAAGAGAATTGGTAAATAATACCCAATTTAAGGAAGAAATTAACAAATAGCAATACACTTTCGCTTTTGAAATAAATAGTCTGGAAAATCCGAAATAAATAGTCTGTAAAATCAATCTAGAAGTAGATGGTAGGGTCTGAGTCCCTATTCTCAGGTCCCTACCTGCGATCCAACCCAAAGATTAAGAGGAAACCCTATTACTCTTAATCTGTATTCTAGATGGAAATTTTCTCCTTTTTCCAGATACTTCTCAAAATCCCCCCAAATTTTATTACGTTCTTCTGGATGAATCTGATTTAGCCAGACCTGAGTATCTACACTTTCTAAATCTTCTAATTCACGCCCCATAAGTTCTCTGGTGGCTCCTAACCAGAAAACCTTTCCATTTTCAATATCCTATTCATATGCAAGCAGTTTCGTTTGCTTCATGACAATGCTGTATATTTCTTCGTTTTTTCGAAGCTTCTCACAGAAAAGATCTCTCGAAGTAACATTTTTACTATTAGAATCCACTCCATCATGACCTCTTTTCGTTTTTATGAAAATAATAAATTCGGAGAACTTTATTAGATTAGATATAGAAGTCTGAAATATTATAAAACTATTGAGCTTATGTAAGAAAATTATATATGAGCGTTTTAATTATTTTCTAATTGTCCAATTTATATTTAAACTATAAAATATGCGAAAAAAGCTGAACATGAATAGTGATACTAAAGAGAGCGAAACGTGAAAGCAGGGTAGAATGCATGAATCACAAATTGAAATGACGTCAGAGTAAATCAATACTATTATAGTTTTGTTTTTGCTTTCTTCTCTGCTGTAAAGACATAGTAAAAAGAGAGTAAAAGTAGTATAAGAAGAAGCCAGGAGGCACTGGATCCTTTTACTGTATCCCCCAATACAGTTCTTTGAAACTTATGCTCCCCCAAACATGCCGGTTCAAAGAAGAATCAGCAGCCTCCAGGCGATTCTTTAGTGTGGTAGAATAACCCCACACCCCACTCCCCTATTAGACTTCCCAACTCCAGAATATACTAATAACCTAAATTATTTTAAATTATTTATATCAAAAATTGTTTCCAGGCAAAAAATTGTTTGATATAAAACTTTAATGCCCAGCTTACGATAAATGTCTATATCTATTTATATGGTTTATTATTTTAATGGTATTAAAATTTTTAATATTATATAATTTTTCAATTATATCAAAGATTCAAATCCGAAACAATGTTTCGTATCGGTTATGATATATATAACTGGCTCATTATAAAGGTACAGGTTTATGGAAGCAAATAAAAGTTATATTTGGGTAGAAGAAGATGTAGTCTGTCTGAAAGATGAAAATGGTAAAATAAATAGAGTTTTTGGAGTTATTAAAGATATTACTGAAAGAAAACTTGCTCAGGAGAAACTTAAAGCCAGTGAGGAAAAGTACCGCTCATTTATACAGAAATTTGATGGAATCGCTTTCCAGTTAGATGAGAACCTTTTCCCTGAATTCATGCATGGGAGAGTCGAGGAAATTACCGGATATAGCGAAAAAGAATTCCTCTCCGGGCAGGTTTTGTGGTCAGACCTTATTCATCCTGATGACAAACCGCTTGTTATTGTCGATATCGAACGTATTCAAACTTCTCCATATAATTTATCCAGAAAGTTAGACTTTCGTATATTAGATAAAAGTGGCAGAATAAGATGGGTACATCTTCGTTACCATAAATTTAAGGGAAAAGACGGAGGAGCTGATAAATACCGTGGAACTATTTATGATATCACTGAGAGAAGAAATGCAGAGGATACCCTTAAAAAAATAGAAGCTATCCGTAGTAAAGAAATTCATCACAGGATAAAGAATAACCTTCAGGTAATCTCTTCCCTGCTGGGCCTTCAGGCTGAAAAATTCAACAACCGGGAATGTATTAAGGATTCCGAAGTTTTTGCCGCTTTCAGGGAAAGCCAGGACAGAGTAATGTCCATTGCACTCATTCATGAGGAGCTGCATGAAGGTGGAGGAGATAACGAACTCAACTTCTCAGTATACCTTAAGAAGCTCATTGAAAATCTTTTCCAGACCTACAGGATTGGAAATGCTGGGATTAGCTTGAAGATAGATCTGGAAGAAAACCTTTTCTTTGATGTTAATACCGCGGTCCCATTGGGAATGATAGTTAATGAGCTTGTATCCAATTCCTTCAAACATGCGTTTCCAGGCAGGGATGAGAAGGGTATAATTCAAATTAAGCTTTCCAGTGAGAAATCCGTAGATGAACGGAGTAATAAAGGGCAGCTTGCCGAAAGAGGCAATGCATATACTCTCATAGTTTCAGATAATGGAGTGGGCATTCCCAGAAATATTGATTTCGAAAATCCGGACACGCTTGGTCTACAGCTTGTAGCTATCCTTGTTGATCAACTGGGCGGCGAAATCGAAATGGAAAGGGATAAAGGTACTGAGTTCAGGATAAGGGTCAATGTGAAGCAGACATGATTCTCCCGAGTTACCGCCAGAGTTCTGTCCCGCCCGAGTATCTAAACCGTCGTAACCTGAGCGTAACGACCGGCGCAACGGTCGCGCTGAAGAAGATTGTTCAGCTATTCAGATAAAAAAATGAGAATATTAAAGGTAGAAACTAATTAAAATTCAAGTTCGAGTCCGACAGGGCAGTGGTCCGAGCCCATGATATCAGAGTAAATCGAAGAAGATTTAACGTTGTCTTGCAGGTTTTCACTGACAAAGAAATAATCCAGGCGCCAGCCGACATTTCTTTTGCGTGAACCGGTTCTCATTGACCACCAGGTATAATTTCCGCCTTCAGGATTGAACATGCGGAAGGTGTCAATAAAGCCAGCTGCAACGAATTTATCCATCCAGGCTCGCTCTTCAGGAAGAAAACCGGATATCATTTCATTTTGTTTGGGACGGGCAAGGTCAATCTCCTTATGGGCGGTGTTTACGTCCCCGCAGATCACAAGCTTTTTTCCGTCTGCTTTGAGGGTGTTTGCGTAATCTAAAAAGATTTCATAAAAATCCATTTTGTATTCCAGGCGCTCCTGGGAGGCTTTGCCGTTAGGAAAATAGATATTCATTAAGGTGAAGTCTTCGTAATCAGCCCTAAGGAAGCGGCCTTCCCTATCAAATTTTCTTATCCCCATGCCGGTTTCGAGATCCAGGGGTTTTTGCTTCGAGAAGATTCCGACCCCACTGTAGCCGTTCTTTTCTGCTGAAACAAAGTAATTATAGTAACCTGGGATATTTTTGGCTTCTCTGGGGAGTTTATCAGGAGAAACTTTAGTTTCTTGAATACAGACAATATCAAATTTTTGTTCCAGCAGGAGCTCAAGAAAACCTTTCTTTATTGCAGCCCGAAGGCCATTTACGTTCCAGGAAACAAGATTGTAGTGGCCAGACATTTTCCTATCTCCAGTAGCGTTTCAAATTTGATTTTTGTAATGCGATTAGAGCAGCTAAAAGATAATCCAAACTTAAGTGAACTGAAATTAGAATTAACTGATCTAAATTGGATCGAAATCAGACCGAAAACTGAATGAAATCGGGTAAAACTGATTGAACTGAGAGTAGACCGAATTAGGTTGAAAATAATTCAAATTCTTAATAAATAAATGCTCCCTATTTAGCCAGCAAATGCTCTTAAATGGTTCGAGCGCGAACAAAATGAAAAAATAAAATAATACTTCAGATAATTACTCAGAAAAACGCTCAGTATACGTGCTCACCTTCAATTAGTAATTTATAAGGTTTAAGCCAGGACAGCAGGGAAATTTATGGATTTGATAAAAATTGCCTGTGTTATGCTTGCAGTTGCATTCTTTCTGGGAATCTTTACCAGCGGGGATAAGGATGAAGTGCCAGCAGTCTCGCCCGAGCTTGAAAGTGAAACCATAAGCTCAGATGTCGCCGGGGTAGCCGGCACTGTGCAGGCTGAGGAAAAAGGTGAGATGCACGCGCCTGCTGTTTCAAGACCTGCGCCAGATTCCACTATTCTGGAAAAGGGGGAAAGTAAGCTTGCAGCCGAAAGAAGGAATATCGAAAACAAGGTAAGAGCTACAGTCAGACTCATTGAAGCCCAGGGTGAAAAACTGTTTCCCTCACTCCGGGAAGAGGGATCTCCCTGGTTCCAGGAGAGTTTCTGCATTTTTGTCTTGAATGAGGATGGGACCCAGGTAGTCTGTCCCCCAGACCCGAGCCGTGAGGGCAAAAATATCAAAGAGCTTGCAGATGCAGACGGCAAGCCAATAGGAGAACTTTTTATAGAAACAGCTCTGAATGAAAAAGGCGAGGGCTGGATTGAGTACAACTGGAAGGATAAGAACAATTCCGAGCCTTACCACAAGTGTACTTTCGTCAAAAAGGCTTCTTCAGAGGGAAAAACCTACATTGTAGGGGCTGACCTCTATCTGGAAAATTACATCGTTTGCAGGAACCTTGAGGCGTGCGAATACACAGATGAGCCGGCGGGAAGCCCTCAAATTGCCGAACTCCTGAACCCTGTAAGTCTCGATAGGAACCTTGAGCTTGACTGCAGCCTCGCACATTCTGTTATAGAACCTGGGAATAACACCGCATCCCATGTGGTGAAAACTCCTGAAATCCATTATATCCTTGAAGGTCAGGGCTTGATTTATATTGACGGAATTCCGGTAGAGATGTACCCGGACCAGCTCATATATATCCCTGCGGGTTCGGTCCAGACCACATACAATACCGGAAATATAACTCTAAAATTCCTGATAATAAATCAGCCTGCACGGTCAGAACAGAGTGTAGAATTGCTTTAATTAAAGAAATAGAAATATTAGAAAAGAATAAATAAAAAATTCAAAAATACCGATCTATTTTTCCTAATCAGGAGAATATTCCTTCAGGTCATAAAATGAGTATTCTAAAATTAGAGATTAAAACCGAGGGAGATTCAATCCGGTGGCATGATTCCTGTAATAGTAGCCCAAAATACCACAAGGAAAGTAATTGCATAGAAAATATGAGCTGCCGATGAGTCTTCCCTGTAAATCTTCTGTAAAATCCGAACCCATAGAAAA